>JACMNL010000048.1 GCA_014378525.1 Bacteriovorax sp. | reverse complement strand
GTGTCGTATAAATTTCTTCCGTCAAAAATAACGGGTTTATTTAATCTCTTTTTGATTTCGCTGAAATCCGGAGTCGTGAATTCTCTCCACTCAGTAACGGTGATAAGAGCATCTGTTCCATTAAGTGCATCGTATTTATTTTCGAACGCCTTAATCTTTCCTTCACATTCTTTAAAATCGCCCATCATGTGCAGGTAGTTTTCAGTTGCAACCGGATCAAAAACATTGATGGTTGCACCGGCACCGATAAGTTTTCTCGCCATGGCGATCGCAGCAGTTTCACGAACGTCATCTGTGTTAGCTTTAAATGCGACCCCCCAGAATGCAAACGATTTGCCTTTCAGGTCAGCTCCGTAGTGTTTTACGATTTTTGAAAATACATATGATTTTTGTTCATCATTCACTTCTTCAGTTGCGTTGATGATTTTTAAATCCATTCCAACGTCTTCAGCCGTTGCAATTAGGGCCTTAACATCTTTTGGAAAACAAGATCCACCGTAACCAGGACCTGGGTATAAAAAGTGGCCGCCGATTCTCTTGTCGGAAGATATTCCTTTTCTCACTTCTTCGATGTCTGCATTTGTTAAATCACAAAGGCGAGCGATCTCATTGATGAAAGAAATTTTTGTCGCAAGAAAACAGTTAGCAGCGTACTTGCTCATTTCAGCTGAAAGGTTGCTCATTCCGTAAATTGGATTCCCCTGACGAACCAGTGGTGCATAGAGTTCTTCCATCGCCTTCATCGCCATATCGTCCTGGTGTCCGATAATAACTCTGTCAGGTCTCATGAAGTCTTCAACAGCTGAACCTTCTTTTAAGAATTCTGGATTGTTCACAAGGTGAAATTTCTTTTTAGTATTTTCTGCAATCAGTTTTCTGATTTCAACTGAAGTTCCAACAGGAACAGTAGACTTGATAACAACGATGGCGTCGTCAGCAAGATTTTTTGCAACTTCAGCAGCAGCAGCACGAAGATATTTTAAATCTGCTCTTCCGTCATCTGCAGAGGGAGTTCCTACTGCAAGAAATACTGACTGTGCAGATTTCACTGATTCATAGCTTGTAGAAAAATGAAGTCTTCCCGATTTAATATTTCTCTCAAGAAGTTCTGTCAGACCAGGTTCATAAATGGGAGATTTACCGGCCTTTAGCATATCGATTTTTTTCGGATCGATATCGATACAAGTCACATCGTGACCAATTTCAGCGAAACATGTCCCGCTTACTAATCCAACATACCCGGTACCAATGACTGAAACTTTCATGAATTCCTCTCTATCTTTGACTTGTATTTTCCCCTCTACATTAGCATTACCTTCGTTATTATGCTAAATTTTTACATGATCAAAATTGCCCTTAAATTCTTACTGGCCTTTGCATTATGCTATTGGCTTTTCACCAGTGGAAAACTGGATTTCTCGCTGGTTACCAAATCATTCCAGCAGGGTTATTTATGGCTGCTTGGTATTGCTTTTTTCATCTCTCACCTTCTGCTTAATGCCTACCGCTTCAGAGGACTACTCATTGCTAAATCCAAAGAAAAAATATCATTCTCAAAGGTTTTTTCTTTTGATGCAGTTGGTAGCTTTTTTTCCGTGATTCTTCCGGGAGCAGTGGCCGGTGATGTGATCCGCTTTTTCTATTATAAAAATCTCAGCAAAAAACTACCTCCACCAACAATCGCTTCAGTCATTTTACTTGATCGTTTTATGGGGCTATTAGGCCTGATGTCACTCGGAACATTTGTATGTTTATTCCAGCTCGATACAATCAAGAGTATTAATCCGGCATTACTCTCTTTGGTTTATACGAATATATTTTTAATGCTCGCATCTGCCTCTTTTATCGTCATTGTTTTTTCTGATTTGATTCCACAAGAATCTTTTTTGATTAAAATTTTAAGTTACCTGCAACGCTGGCCTAAACTAGCTTCAACTTTTTCAGAACTTTTGCTTCTTAGAATTTCTTTAGGTGATTTATTCAAAAGTTTAATTTTAAGTATTTTGAGTCAGACAGTAACAATTGCCTGTTTCTGGGCACTGGCCTCTCCGTTCATTCCATCATCAGTGACATTTTTAAATTTATTTACCATCATTCCTATCGGCTTTATCGGAGCTTCACTGCCGATTGCTCCTGCCGGATTAGGTGTTGGTCATTTATTTTTTGAAAGTTTATTCAACATGCTTCATGTTGATCACGGAGCTTCACTCTATAACCTGTTTTTCATCGTCAACGTTGTGATCTGTCTGCTGGGATTTTTCCCTTACATGATGATTAAAAATGAATTGAAAAATGAAGTAGTTGAAGTCGCTGTCTAAACCTTACGGTTCATCTGCATGTCCATCATCTTGGCATATTTTAAAAGTACATATAGTGAATTCACGAAACAAATAATAAAACCGTACCTGCCGTCGAGAAATCCTCTTCTCAAAATATAATCTTTGAAAAACTGAATCATTGGTCTGGTCACAAGTTTCATGACGGTTGCACGTTTACCTTTTGAATAGAGAGAGGCTGCTTCAATTGAGCTGAACTTATTGGTTTGAATTATGTGTGCAGAAATAGATTCATATGAATAGTGATGAAGGTTGCCGGAAAGTTTTCCAGTAGTGCCTTGAATCGTCAAAGCATCATGCGGATTATTCCCTACCCACAATGCCAGATCCTTTTTGACAAGACGTAATTTAGTATCCGGATACCATCCACAATGTCTTACCCAGAATCCGTTATACGAAGTGAGACGATTGAATTCGTAACCATCGTAAATAAACCCGGCCTTCACTTTCAAAATTTCTTTTTGTAATTCACCATCGAGCGCTTCATCGGCATCTAGAGATAAGACATAATCATACTTTGCAAGTTTTAAGGCAAAATTTTTCTGTTCAACATAACCTAAAAACTTCTGCTCAACAAAATGCGCTCCATAGATCCCGCAAATGTCCCGGGTCCTGTCAGTTGATAACGAATCAACAACCAGAATTTCATCGGCCACATGTTTAACCGATTCCAGGCAACGGGCAATATTTCTTTCTTCATTCAATGTAATAATAACGACGGATAATTTAATCATGGCGGAAACCTATCTGCCTGCTTGAAAGCTGCATGACCAGTTTAAAATCATCGTTCCATGGAAGCGCATGTTTGGATCTCATTTTCAAATGAGGAACAGCTCTCTTAAAAAAATAATCCACGATAGTTGGCTCTGTGATGACCATCTTTTCTCGCATTGAGGCAGGAACTTCTCTAACTTTCTTAAACCACTTTACTTCTTTTGCAGCTATGTGTTTTAGAAGTTCGGCAGAATATTTTTCCGGGTTACCCACAATCGCCACAGTAGGTGCAACTGGCAATTCCCAGATATCGTTCATGCGAATGATTCTTTCTTTCATCACCAGTGGATGAGTGCCGTAATAATAATTTGTTTTATGTTTTTTGGAATTTTCGGCATCTTTCTTCAATTTTTCTTCCACTAAATGATCAGCATGATGGAATGAACTTTGAAAACGCATCTTCTGCTCGTAAGCAGATTGTTCTCTTACGTGTCCGTAATGAAAAATTCTTGCATCGGTAAAAAAAACTTTTTTCTGGTTTCTGAAACTCTGCCCGTCGCCCCAGGATTCAATCTGTGAATCAAGTTTGATAATGCGGATTTCATGCGGGTACCAGTTTTTTGTAACTGCGATATGATGATGAGTGTGCCAGAAATGCAGGTAGCGAAATGAAATCGCGTCAAGGCCATTTTGCTCACAGTACTCGATATCTTTTTTTAAAACAGTGTAGTCATCTTCATGCAGAACTTCATCGGCCTGCAAATAAATCCCCCAGCCGTTTTTTAAATCAACAGGTGATAAATCAGATTTCAAAAACTGAAGTGCCTTATTCGTTTCAACGGAAATAACTTTTCCGTCCTTTAAGGATTTGTCCCATGTGGTATTGATCGTTTTTACGAAAGGAAATTTTTCAAATTCTGAATTAGTTGCATCTTCACTGTCGCCTAAGGCGAAGTAAACTTTCTCGCAAATGGGTTCCATAGAGTAAACACTTTCCTTGAAGGGAAAATCAAATTTTACACCATTTTTTAAAACACCAAATCCATAGAGCTTAACTAAATTTGAAAATTTTTGTGGCATCGACGTGTCCGTAACGGATCCACTTGGTCTTGAAAGACTCAATCTTCAGAAGAAATTTTAATTCTTCCCCTGGGTTTTTTAGCTTTCTGACTTTTTTACATTCTTTCTTCAAAATTCCGCGAACATCTTTTGGGATTACACAAAGACCTTGCATCAGATAGTTTTGAGTTTCATAAGTCAGAACGCGCCCGACGAAAATATCATCTTTAATGATTGATGGAAGCGACTCTCCTTTTGGAAGAGTGATTTTTTTATCGTGAAGCATATCGTAGAGAGTATCAAACCCTCTTAGATTTTTTCCTACGTATTCAAACAGAGAATAATTTACACCTGATAAAGATTTCGCAAGGAAGTCATTAACAGGATTATTAATCAGGTAATCAGAAATAACTGTGCGAGTTCCACGCATAGAAATGAATTGTAAAACATACCATTCATTGAATGAGTTCATACGTGCTTCGAAATCATCGTCGTCATCGTTAGCTTGACCGGTGATCGTGAAGTATTCTTTCTTTGCTTCAAGCAAAGTTTCGTAGTGGACACCTTGAGTGTAAATATCAAGCGCCTTGAGAAAATGTTCTTTTAAGAGAGGGTGCATATAATCCTTTAATTGCTCGGGAAAAAACTATTCATCAGTTTTCAAAACGGCCAGGAACGCTTCTTGTGGAACTTCAACTGATCCCACCATCTTCATGCGCTTTTTACCTTCCTTCTGTTTTTCCAGAAGTTTGCGTTTACGAGAGATATCTCCACCGTAACATTTTGCAAGTACGTTTTTACGTAAGGCCTTGATCGTTTCTCTGGCTACTATTTTAGCACCAATTGCGGCCTGAACTGCAACATCAAATTGTTGGCGGTCGATTAGTTTCTGAAGTTTCTGCACCAAGTCGCGACCTTTATAGAAAGAATTGTCGCGGTGACAAATAATCGACAAGGCATCAACCTTGTCACCATTCAATAAAATATCAACCTTAACCAGGTCAGCTATGGCGTAATCTTTAAACTCATAATCCATTGAGGCATAACCTTTAGTTAACCCTTTTAGTTTGTCATAGAAATCAAAAACCATCTCACTAAGAGGAAGGTTGTAAATAACCTGCACGCGTTCAGCAGTGATGTACTTAATCTCTTTCTGGAATCCGCGGCGTTCCTCACAAAGAGTAATCATGCGCCCTACGTATTCATTCGGAACGTGGATTGAAAGTTCAACCATCGGTTCACTTACCGATTGAATTAAGCCCGGATCAGGCATTTCACTCGGATTGGAAATCGTAATTTCTTCTCCGTCATTTTTTAAAATCTTATAACTAACTGATGGAGCCGTTGAAATAAGTAACAACGCAAACTCGCGCTCTAATCTTTCCTGAACAATGTTCATATGAAGAAGACCTAAGAATCCGCAGCGGAATCCAAATCCAAGAGCAGCAGAACTTTCAGGCTCATAAGTAAACGAAGCATCGTTCAATGCAAGCTTCTCAAGAGCGTCGCGAAGGTTTTCATAGTCAGTCGCTTCCACCGGGAAAATCCCGCAGAATACCATCGGTTTTACTTCAACGTATCCCGGAACATTCGGAGTATTTCTTTTATCATTGTGAACAATTGTATCGCCGACTTTTACATCGCGAATTGTTTTAATCCCGCAGATAACCATCCCTACTTCACCTGCAGTTAATTCATCAACCTCAGTAAAGAACGGCGAGTTCACGGCCACTTTTAAAACTTCGTATTCCATTCCTGCATTTTTCAAAAACACTTTATCTTTTCTTTTTAATGTTCCTTCAACCACACGAACGAGAATCACTACACCCTGGTAGTTATCAAACCAAGAATCGAAAATCAGGGCCTGAAGATCGTTGTGAGGAGTACCCACCGGACAAGGAATTCTTTTTACAATCTGCTCGAGTAAGTTATCAATTCCGATTCCGCTTTTTGCAGAAACTTCACAAGCTTCACTCGTATCAATTCCGATAATGTCTTCAACTTCTTTTTTTACACGTTCAACATCGGCGTGAGGTAAATCAATTTTGTTAATGACCGGGATGATTTCCAGGTCGTGCTCAAGGGCCATGTAAACGTTGGCCAGAGTCTGGGCTTCAACCCCCTGAGAGGCATCGACCACCAGAAGCGCTCCATCACATGAAGCTAAAGAGCGTGAAACTTCATAGGAGAAATCCACGTGACCGGGAGTATCTATCAAATTAAAATAATAGGTATTGCCATCCTGCGCCTTATAAGGGATACGAACAGCCTGTGCCTTAATTGTGATCCCACGCTCGCGCTCTAAATCCATATTGTCGAGCAAGCGATCCTTTTTTTCACGGTTGCTGACAGCTAGGGTAGCTTCCATGATACGGTCCGCGAGAGTGGATTTACCGTGATCGATGTGAGCGATGATTGAAAAATTGCGAATAAATTTTTGATCCATAAAACCCT
>JACMNL010000047.1 GCA_014378525.1 Bacteriovorax sp. | reverse complement strand
TGGATGAAGTGGGATCATATCTGGAACAGGAAAATATTCTGGATGATATTATCGCAGTCAGGAAGAAATATGCGTTTGAACCTGGACCGCTCTGGCGTTAAAACAAAAAATTTAATAAAAAAAAGGCCCTCCGTAGAGGGCCTTTTTTTTATCTACATTGTGTTTGATTTAAAACAATTCTATCAATCCAATTAGCATGACCTAAAAACTGAGCTGACTCTTCAGACGTTCCTGCAGCTGCAATTGAAAGTGTTACGTCTTTAACAGTTGTTCTGTCGTAGTACGTGATCCACTGGTAACCGTATCTTGTCTGATAAACCGGGTAACACTGTACTCCGCCTTGAGGGAGAGGTGTACATTGTTGAACAACTTCCTGGTACTGGCAAGATTGAGTAGTCTGTTGTCTTTGCCCGTCGGTTGTAGTTGTTGCAACAGTTCCAGTTAAGTCTACCGGCTGCCCTACGGTGCTTGATTTGTATGAGAATGATCCATTTGATGGAATTGATCCATCCGGAATGTTGAACTCATATTTTTCATCGCCATCGTTATTTAAACGAAGAGTGATTTTTTTCTTAGTGTTTGCTTTGATGTCAGCGTCGTATGTTCCAGCGCGAACATTTCTTGCCACCCCTTTTGTCGTCACAAGTTTTACATCTTTCGTTACGTTTAACTGACCTTCGATCTTGTCACATCCAGCTAGCAAAACTGCTGCGAATATTAACGGCATTAAATTTTTCATGCGTTTTCCCCTGATTAATAAATAAAAAAGTACTGTCTATAAAGTTATACCTTCATGTTGGGGCCCGCAAATGTTGGGTCCCATTTGTAAGAATTTAGTTAAGTTTACAAGAATTTAGAAGTAACTATTGGCGTTTTGGGGACATTCTGGCACCAGAAAAGGTGTAGATGTTACAAGAGTCTTGAACCAAATTGCGTTACGCGCTATATCCACTTCAACTTCACCCTAATTTCTCCATGAGAGGACCTATGAAAATAAAAAATCAGATGACGAGCGTAGCACTTATTGCTCTTACAGCAACAGCTGCCCTTGCTTCAGAAAAAACAGATGCAACTTTTGATAAACTTTTAAACTCAAATAAAATTTCCCCCAAAGACCAGCAGTCATATTGTTACACAGATGAAAAAGGAAAAGTTCAGGGAAAAAATATCGACACCCAGATTCGTCTGGCCTCAGTTTCAAAAGTTCTTACTACTCTTTGGGCAATAGATCAGAAAGGTCCGAGCTACAGGTACGAAACAAAACTTTTTATTAAAGGATCAGACCTGCATATTCAGGGAAGTTTTGATCCGTTCATGAGCAATGAAAAAATGCTTTATCTGGTGTCTCAGTTAAATGCTCTTGGGTACAAACATTTTAATAAAATTACTTATGATAAAAATATCCAGATTTTTCCAAATGCCCAGGTGCATACAGACCCTTACCCGCTTATTACAAGAGACTCTAATGGAAGAAACCTGAAACAGTATTTTAATACAGCTGCCTGGTCAAAATCTTTCAAAGCTGAATACGATCGTCTGGCATCTCTTGCTAAAAAAGACCGTTACTTAAAATCAGTCGACATGAGTGTTGATAAAATTGAATTCGCTGATAAAAATCCACTGGCAGATGCAGCTGATGTAAAAGTTTTAACGTTAACATCTCCGCAAATGTACAAATACTTAAAAGAAACAAATGTTAAGTCGAACAACTACTCTGCTCATACAATCTTTCTTGATTTAGGTGGCGAAGCGAAGTTTGCTCAATACCTTGCTGATAAATTCAGTTTAACAACTGATAAAATTAAAATGTACAACGGCAATGGACTTCCTTCAAGAATCGATGGCGTTCGTAAAGACAACTATGCAACTTGTACGATCATGACTGAACTTATCGGGGCCCTGAAAGATTCGATTGAAAAACAAGGAATGGGAATTGATGACGTTATCGCAGTTCCGGGCAACGATGCAGGGACTTTTGCCAACAGACTTAACTCAAGCGATTTAAAAAATACTTTCGTTGCAAAAACCGGAACACTGATGCACACATCGACTCTTGCGGGAGCAATGAGCACAGTAAACGGAATGTCATATTTTGGTATCTTCAACATGACAACCGATATTACCGGAGCAAAAAACGTCCAGAACGGGATGGTTAAATCAATCATGACTGAGATGGGCGGACCGAAAGTTTTTGAATACGACATCGAAGGCTTTCATGCTTTCGATGGCAACGAGTCCGTAAAAAACTTCGGTATCGATGCTGAAGAAGAGACTGGGTTCAGTTCAGTTGACGATGGTGGATTACAATAATTAAATTTAAAGGCCCCTAGTGGCCTTTTTCAATTTTGCTCTCTCGCTTAAAAATTCAAAGACGGCCGGCGCCAGTGAAATGGCAATAATCGCAATCATCACGAGTTTAAAATTTGCCTGAACGAATGGCAGGTTTCCGAAAAAATACCCCAGTGGAATAAAAATAAATACCCACAGAACCGCACCAATCACATTGTAGGTCATAAATTTTCCGTAAGTCATCTCACCTATTCCGGCAACGAAAGGAGCAAATGTTCTGACGATAGGAATGAAGCGTGCAACGATGATTGCTTTCGCTCCGTACTTTTCATAAAAGGCCTGGGCCTTTAATAAATGGATGCGGTTAAAAAACTTCGAATTCGGGTTACTAAATAATTTAGGGCCGACAAATCTTCCAACAGTATAATTAATGCTGTCTCCGACAATCGCGGCAAGTAAAACAGTCAAAGAGACTGTCCAGAAATTAAATGATCCGCGTGCGGCAAAAGCACCAATAGCAAACAATAGGGAATCTCCTGGTAAAAAAGGCAGGACCACAACGCCTGTCTCACAGAAAATTATGAGGAATAATATTAAGTAAGTCCATGTGTGATATGTCTGAATGATATAATCCAGGTGGACATCAATATGAATGATAAAATCGATAAGAACATGCAGGTATGACATTAAAAAATCCCAAAGAAGTTGAGTGTAAAGTTTAACATCACTCTGCCTTTAAGAATAATATCAATATGAAAAACTTCATGCGCGCACTGTCAATACATGACAAGGGGAAATCTTCCTAGTAGCCTTATAATATGAAAATTCAAAAAATCGTTTTAGTGTTGGTGCTATTATCACTTCAGTCAGTTGCGTTCGCTCACTGCCCTTC
The DNA here is from genome assembly GCA_014378525.1 of Bacteriovorax sp. Taxonomy (GTDB): domain Bacteria; phylum Bdellovibrionota; class Bacteriovoracia; order Bacteriovoracales; family Bacteriovoracaceae; genus Bacteriovorax. Next base: position 30,433 of record JACMNL010000047.1, on the reverse strand, counting down.
TACTTTTAAAGAAGAGAAAGTTTGCATGATGCTGGATAAAAATATGGTTTTTATCTACGATCATGATGTTGAACATAACGGTCCTTACAAAGATTTTGTGAAAGCTGATTTAACAGCTCTTAAAAATGAAAAAGGTGTAGCACTTCCATTTAAGAAAGTAGCGCGTGGAATTTATAAAGTGGATACAACTGAACCCCAGACTTCACTGACAGCAGTTGTGGCACTCGATAAAAAGAAAACGGATATTAAACTGACTCAGAAATAATTCATGATGAAAGTTCTGCTTTTAATTATTTTATTTCCTGTTTTAGTTTGGGCCGCGAGCCCGGAAGCTGCGATTAAAGGGCAACTGGAATACGAATTGAAATCGTCGTATCTGAATTCCCTGGAAAAAATCTGGGGCAAATGCGGATCATCGCCTTCATCATGCCTTAATTTGAAAGACGACTATCAACTCCTCACTCTCCCTAAAAAAGAAACATGTTTTCCCTACACGATGTGTGGTTTTTATAACTGTATGGAAGACAAATACCACTGCTCTGATGTGGGAGTGAATTACTTTACCCAGCTTGCTCATCCTACATGTAGTGCCTATGTAAAAAATATTTCTGACGATAAATTTACGAAAGCTGGTGTCGAGTGGATTTACACGGTGATGGTTTGTTTGCAGAAAGGTTTAGTGGACGAATGTGAAGTGAAAGGTAATTGTAATTTAGATTCTCAGAAAAAAACCTGTGATCATATTGTCGACTTTACTCTCGCCTATCATCCGGGTTGTTACATCAATAGTGGTATCGGTGTTTGTCACCTGCCAATGAAAGATAAAACTGCGATCTGGAAAACAGTCAGTCCTTTCCTCACGAATCGCGAGAGACAGGAAGCGTACAAAGTTATCTTCCAGTGTTTAATTCCCGCAAAAACTAATTCTTAAATTCTTCAGGGATCACACCGGCGCAGATGTTTACTTTTAAACTTTGAGTTAGAAGTCTTGGTGCTGATAATGTTTTATCGCGTGTCTCGCGGAACTTGATAAAGTTTTCTCTTTTTGTTTCTTCTTTTAAATGAGCGTTAAGTTTTTTTGAAGCACCTATCGTCGTTTCAAATCTGAGCTCGCGTCCACCAGGTTGGTAGTCATGTCCTACAAAGACGATGGTACTATCCGGAAGTTTATAAAGAGTTTCATGAACTGAAGTATAAAGTCTGTCAGCACTTCCATCCGGAAAATCACATCTACCTGTACCGTAGTCTTCAATAAAGAGAGCATCACCGCAAAAAAGCATGTTCTCAATATGAAAACTCATGCATGCAGGAGTGTGGCCGGGAGTAGGAATCGCATGAATTCTGATAGAACCCGCAGAAAAATGCTCATTGTCTTTTATTAACTTATCAAACTGAGAGCCATCAAGCTTAAAGTCCGGGTCCATTTTCAGGATATCTCTAAAAGCACGTTGCACATGTTTAATGTTTTCACCGATGCCGATTTTAATTTGCGGGAAAATTTCCTTGATTAATTTTGAACTCGATAAATGGTCTGCATGAGCGTGAGTTTCGAGGCTGTAAACCGGAATTAGTTTATGAAGATTCACAAACTCCATCAATTTTTTAAAGCCGTGTGTTTCGACATGATTTGTGGCCTGGTTAAAATCCAGAACCGGATCGATGATAACAGCATCGCGGGTTTTTACATCGTAAACAATGTAGGTCAGAGTCGATGTGTTTGGATCAAAAAAATGTTGTACATCCATATGCAAAAATCCTAATGATGAGTGACTATCGCGAGCTGATATTATATAAGTATTAAATGGAAAATATGAATCAATTTCTATCAGATCTGGTGAAAAAATACTTACCTGAAAAGCACGGCGCTACTGCTTCCTACATTCCCGAACTTGCCAAAGCTGATCCTGATCAGTTTGCCATTGCTGTCGTGACTTGTGACGGAAAAGTTTACCAGGCGGGAAACACTGATCATAAGTTTACATTGCAATCAGCATCAAAACCTTTCGTGTATGGAATGGCGCTGGAAGAACACGGCCGCGAGTTCATGAGAAGCCGTGTTGGTGTTGAGCCGAGCGGTGAAGCTTTTAACTCAATTGTCGAACTTGAAAGACATACACACAGACCTTATAACCCGATGATTAATTCGGGGGCCATAGCTGTCAGCAGTTTTATTAAAGACTCAAAAAATATAAAACGCCTCGATCGTGTGCTTGGATTATTTTCCGATTACACCGGACACGCAGTCACTGTAGATGAAGCTGTTTTTTTATCAGAGAAAAAAACTGCCCATAGAAACAGATCCATTGCTCACCTGCTTCGCCACTTTGAAATCATCGGTGATGATATTGAAGAGTCACTTGATCTTTATTTCAAGCAGTGCTCGATTTTAGTCAACACAACTGATCTGGCAACAATGGCCGCGACTCTTGCCAACGGAGGAGTTCAGCCGAACTCAAAAAAAGTTCTGGTCAAAAAAGATCATGTACCGGATATTTTAAGTTTAATGTTTACGTGCGGGATGTACGACTCTGCCGGTGAATGGGCCTATACTGTCGGCCTCCCTGCAAAAAGCGGAGTATCCGGTGGACTACTTACAGTTGTTCCTGGAAAAATGGGAATTGCTACATACTCACCACTCATTGACCAGCAAGGCCACTCGGTTCGTGGGGTTCATGCAGTCAGAGATCTCGTTACTCATTTCAATTTAAATATGTTTGCCAATTAATTAAGGATCACTCATATGGGTCAAGCTCGCCTGCCAATCGAAAGAATCGAATACTTTATCCAGTATGAATCTTTTGTTGTCCTCACAGTGGTTTTATTACTCGGCTGGTTTTTTTATAAATTATTTTTAAGAAGAATCACTGAAAAACGCCACGCGAGTTTACGTCATCGTTTTGTTAGAACAGGATCATATCTTGCCGTAACTGGTGTACTGGCATTATTTCACTGGGGAATTTTACAGGGAACCTGGGTAGACTATTTCACTGTTCAGATCGCAAACTACGCCGGACTTTTTTCTTTTCTCATCATGGTTACCGTCGTTATCAGACTCGCCCAGATTTATGTTTATCTCTATCTGTTTCTGGCAAACATGAGTAAAGGTGTGCCACGACTGATTGCCAATTTGTTTACGCTTATTTTTTCGACTTTCATTATCGGATGGGTTGCGGCCGACGTATTTGGTTTTAATCTGGCGACTGTGCTTGCAACGTCTGCGATTTTTACCATCGTCCTCGGTCTTGCATTACAGGACACTCTGGGAAATTTATTTTCGGGAGTAGCACTTCAGATTGAAAGACCATTTCAACTCGGCGACTGGGTGGAAATTCACAACTCGGATGAAAAATGGGTCGGACAGATTTTAGAAATTACCTGGAGAGCGACTTCATTGATCGGATTCAGTGATGAACTTATTGTAATACCCAACAAAACCATTGCTCAAAGTCAGCTGATGATTTTTTCCGAGAGAAGTAAACCTGCGCGTTTTGCCCAACAGTTCCGCTTCAGGTTTGATGTAGATTTAATGAAAGCAAAATCAGCTGTCCTCGAAGGTGTGAAAGCTGTTTCAGAAATCCTGACTGACCCCGAACCAAGAGTTCTTATGCTCGAGGTAACAGAGTCCTTTGTCTCGATGAAAGTCTTCTACTCTGTTGCTGATTACGGGCGTAGATACCGTGTAGGCGATGAAGTTATCTCCCAGGTTATGAGTGCCATTAAGAGGAAAAATCTGGCACTTGCTACGAACACCCTTACTATTTCAAGGGAAGAAGAAGACCTTGATTAAGAGGGCTTAGGGCCTGATTTAGGCCAATGTTTGACTCAAATTTGGATCGCTGTTAAAATTTATCTATGTCAATAGCCGTAATCGACCAGGGTGCTGAGCTTTATTGGTTTGCAAGTAGTTCCTTATTGCAGGACGAGATTACACTCAAGCACTTGAACTCTATTCAGTCAGGCGAATCATATATTCTTAAAGAACTTCCGAAGATCGTTATCTTAAATGGCGATGATAGTTCAATCCACGCAGAAAAATTTATCGCAAAAATCAGAAACCATGTTTTTGCACGAAATACTTTGTTCGTTGTTTTTACTGCGGACACTTCACCTGAATATAAAAAAGCACTGATCATTGCAGGTGCAGGACAAATTCTTTACCGTGGAAAAGGTCACAACCCTTCTCCGAAATTTTTCAGGAATTTAATCAAGTGGTTTTTGAATGTAAAAAATCCTGATCCACAGACTATTGAATATAAACCTGTTCCTTTTGAAGTCGATGGAGAATTTTCCACCTTCGGACGCATTGGCTGGATTTCTGCTTCTCAATGTTTTATTGAAGTGAATCTTGATTTACTTCCCGGTCAGACCATAGAACTAAAAAATACTTTGATGGACGAGTTAGGAATCAAGGATTGTAAACTGACTGTTCTCGAAAAAAACAAAGTCGGAAGATACTATCAATATGCCAACGGATATCTTTGCAAAATAGAAAGCAAAAACACAACAAAAGACAATAATAATATTCTCGCATGGATTACTGCTAATCAGAATCTTTCAAAATACAAACCGATTAAGGTTCTATACTACGAACAAAATTCTGAAAACAGAGAAAACATCAGAAGCATGATCAAGCTCGACCAGCGGTATTGTGCCCGTGGTTTTGCCAACCTCGAAACCTTTCAGGAAGAACTCGAATACCAGCTTCCGCATTTAATCCTGATCGACAGACAGTTGATCGAAATGAGTAAAACAAAATTTGAACCGTTAAAGAAATTTATCCAGTCGCATTTTTGTTATTGCGTGACTTATGACAACGATTCAGTCACCAAACTTGAAGACTATAAAAAGAATTATGACTTTGCGATGCACGTGCCGGATAAAATTGAAAGTGAACTTTTAGAGTCGATGATTAAAAAACTAGAAGTGAAAATGTTTGCAGGTAAAGAAGACGTCAGTAAAAACCGCGTGTACTTCAATAAATACTCGCCATACAGTCGCATTAGTCTCCATACGCCATGTAAAGTAACAGAACTTGCGATCTCGGGAATCGGCGTACAGCTGCCATATACAATGGCCTCATACTGTGCCTTTGAAATCACTGCTCAGGGCTTCACTCACCTTTCTCTAAATCGCATGCAGTACTTTAGAAGTTTTATCAATAAAAAGCTTGCGACAGGCCCTATCTATCATCAGTGTATTTTTATGGGACAAACTCTAAAAGATAACGAACTTATTAAAAATGCGACTGATAAAATCAAAGAAGTCGGGTTTGATAAATGGAAAGATGAGACAATGCCCTGACAGACTTGCAAATCAATTTTCAGAAGTTCATATTTAAAGAATGAAAAAAACAATTATTATTCTAGGTTTAATTATGAATGCAACAAACTCTTTTGCGTGGGATGCATCCCACTTTAAAAAACCGACTGATACCGAATTAAAAAAGAAATTAACTCCTATTCAATACGACGTAACTCAACATGAAGGAACAGAAAGACCTTTTGGAAATGAATTTCACGATTCAAAAAAAGAAGGAATTTATGTCGACATCGTTTCAGGTGAACCGCTGTTCAGTTCGAAAGAAAAATTTGATTCAGGAACGGGATGGCCGAGTTTTTATCAGCCGCTGGTGAAAGGAAATATTGTTGAGAAAAAAAGCGGTATGCTGGACGACAGAACTGAAGTGCGAAGCAAATATGGTAACTCTCATTTAGGTCACGTCTTTGATGACGGGCCAAAGCCTACAGGACTTCGTTACTGCATGAATTCTGCTTCACTGAGATTTATTCCAAAAGAAAAATTGAAGGCTGAAGGTTACGGTGAGTTCGAATCGTTGTTCTCGCGTAAGTAAGACAGATAAAGATTTTCAACTTTAGTTCGGGCCCAAGGTGTTGATCGCAAAAACTTGAGGCTCGACTTTATACTCGGATCAGTTTTAAAACAATTGATGTCGATCATTATTGACAATTCAGGAAAACCATAAAAATTTACCAGCTCAGTAAGAATGCTCTCGAGTGTTTGTCCGTGAAGTGGATTCGTATTATTTGCCATGAAAATTTTCCAACATTGTATCTACTATTTTTTTAAGAGAGTCTTGCTCACCACGAAGTCTGGCGATTTGAATAGCGCCTTGAAGTGTTGATAAAAACCAGTCTGCTCCAGTCTCAGTATCAAGACTGCGCTTGATTGTCCCCTCTTTTTTTCCCTGCTCAAGGGTTTCCATCAGCCAGTCGCGGATAAGAAAATGAAACTGCTTTATTTTTTTTTTCATCTTAGGAGTCACTGTATTGAAATCAGAACTGAATGATCCGACCGGACAAATCATGTCGCGTTTTTTTGAGCTGAGAGCGCAAAAACCTTTGATTAATTTTTCGAGTTTTATTTTGGAAGGAAGATCGTGGACTTTTTTCGCCCATACTTTATGCCCTTCAATATAGTCTTCCATAACGGCAAGACCCATCTCTTCTTTAGAGGCAAAATAATAGTGCAGACTCGCTTTTTTGATCCCCAGAGCGTCTGCGATGGTCTGAAAACTAAACCCGTTGAAGCCCAGGGTCTGTAGATAACCTTTTGCTAAATTAAGTGCCTGAGTTTTAGTATCACTATTGCTTTTTGTGGCCATGAGGAGTATTCTACCTACTGGTAGGTAAAATGTCAATTAACACCCGTAAGGATTTAGAATGAAAACAACAACCATGAGACCTGTAGCGATTATTGCCGGATCAAGAACTCCATTTACAAGGTCATTTACTAACTATCAAAAAACTTCCAACAAAGAATTAATGACCGCGGTTTTAAAAGACCTGGTTAATAAAACCAAATTAAATAACGTCCGTCTTGGTGACGTTGCGACCGGCGCAGTTATGAAAAATGCTGAAGACTGGAACATGACGAGAGAGTCTGTTTTAAAATCAGGACTACACCCTCATACTCCAGGTTACGATGTACAACGCGCTTGCGGAACCGGACTGGAAACTGCTGCTCACATCGCACTTAAAATTGCCAGCGGCCAGATTGAAAGTGGTATCGCAGGCGGGACAGATACCAACAGTGATATTGCCGGAGTTTTTTCCCACGAATTTTCATGGATCATGATGGAGTTTCAAAAAGCTAAAACTTTTGGTGATAAAATAAAAGTTCTGGCGAAATTAAAACCCCAGTATTTAAAACCACAATTCCCTGTCGTGATGGAGCCGCAAACCGGTTTATCAATGGGTCAACATACTGAGCTTATGGTTCAGGAATGGGGAATCACCCAAAAAGAGCAGGACCAGCTGGCATTTGAATCTCACCAGAAGGCCGCGAAAGCTTACTCTGAAGGTTTTTATGACGACATGGTTTTCGAATATAAAGGAATTAAAAAAGATACAATTTTAAGACCCGATACAACTTTAGAAAAACTGGCAAAATTAAAACCGGCCTTCGATTTTACAGGTAAAGGAACATTGACTGCTGGTAACTCAACAGCACTTACTGACGGAGCCTCTGCTGTACTTTTAGGAAGTGAAGACTTCGCTGACAAACATAAACTTCCAATCCTTGCTTACTTTGTCGATGCAGAATATTCAGCTGTCGATTTCGTAAAAGGTGAAGGCCTGTTAATGGCACCGACATATGCTGTCTCACGCCTGTTAGACAGAAACGGATTAACACTTCAGGATTTTGATTTCATCGAAATTCACGAAGCATTCGCAGGTCAGGTTTTATGTACGCTAAAAGCTTTTGAATCAGAAAAATATTGTAAAGAAAAACTGGGTCGCTCGGGTGCAATGGGATCAATCGATCGAAATAAATTAAATGTTAAAGGAAGCTCACTTGCTCTTGGACATCCATTCGCAGCTACAGGTGGAAGAATTATAGCAGGCCTTGCAAAAATCCTGGCAGAAAAGGGTTCTGGAATTGGACTTATTTCAATCTGTACTGCTGGTGGTATGGGTGTTGCTGCAATTATCGAGCGACCATAATTTTATATGAAAGAGTATCTGCCGAAGATAATAAATTTCTTTTCAAAAATCGCACCCCGCTTAACTGCGGGTTATGCGCTTAAAAAATTTGCAACTCCAAGCCGCATTCCAAGACCGCAGTCTGAAATGGAAGTTTACGCTTCTTCAAAAAAGTTTTTTTTGAAAGATGGCATCGCTGCTTTTGAATGGGGAAACCCGACTCACCCGCTCGTCATGCTTATCCATGGATGGAACGGAAGAGGAACCCAGATCGCTGCGTTTGCAAAATCGCTTGTTGAAAAAAATTTCAGAGTGGTCGCTCTCGATGGCCCTGGCCACGGAATTTCTCCAGGAAAAATGACAAATCCAAAACACTACGCTGATTTTATTTTAAATGCACAAAAGGAGCTCGCTCCGGAAGGTGCCCAATCAGTCATAGCCCATTCATTTGGTGGAGGCAGCGCTGTTCTTGCGGTAACGTATGGAATGAAAGTTAAATCGCTGGTGCTCGTTGCGAGTCCTGCATTTTATGAAAGGGTGGTAAACTATTTTGCAACTAACTTTGGATTAAACAAAAAATCTGAATTGATATTCACCGAAATGGTCAGCGACTTTGCGACTATTCATCCGCGCGATCTCAACATTGCTCAACTCGGATCTCAATTAAAAATACCTGCCCTTATCGTCCATGACGAAGGCGATACGGCCGTACAATACAAATGGGGAGAGGCCATACACGCTGCCTGGCCAGGATCAATTCTCTTCACCACCCAGGGTTTAGGCCACAGAAGGATCCTAAAAGATCCAAAAGTCATAGCTTATGTCACCGATTTCATAGCTAAGAATTAACTTCATAGAATTGATTAATCGCGTTTTTTATGTTACTTCCCCACTATGAAAGAATTCTCATTAAACGATGTCATTGAAAGCATTTCTCTACTCGAGCATGTTGCAAACAACAGCGAACTCCTAACAGAGTTAACTGAAGAGCAACGAGTGGCGCTTTTTAAAGCGTGTGGATTTATTTCACGACCAGATAAAAAAGAACAAAAAAAACGCCAGAAAGACGTGAAGTTTACAAGACAAAAAAATCTTGTCGAACAAAACCGACTGAAGCGTGCTTACACCGGAATCAGAAGTGCCAGAGAAAATGCAGTCTTCGTTGCTCCTGAACAATTAAAAATTGAAAGTGATAAAGCATACGCCGATGCCCCCGAGCTGGATAAATTCAGAAACTGTTACGTCTGCAAGGCAGAGTTCACAAAACTTCATTTCTTCTACGATACAATGTGCAAGGAATGCGGCGATTTAAATTACGCAAAAAGATTTCAACGAACAGATATGAAAGGCCAGGTTGCACTGATCACCGGCTCACGTTTAAAAATCGGATACCACGCAGTCCTTATGATTCTTAGAAGTGGTGCCACAGTTATTGCGACGACAAGATTTCCTGTCGACTCTGCAATGAGATACGCTAAAGAAGCTGACTTTCACGAATGGAAAGACAGACTTCACATTCACGGTCTTGATCTTCGCCACACACCTTCTGTAGAAATTTTTGCAAGCTTCATTGAACATAAATTTGACCGTCTTGATATTCTTATCAACAACGCTGCTCAAACAGTAAGACGTCCGCCAGGTTTTTATACTCACCTGATGGAAAATGAACTTCTCAATTATCACGATATTAATTCTGAAGCTCAACTGCTTCTTAAAAATCATAATGACTTTAAGAATGAACTGACTCAACTCACTCGTGGAGATGTATCTAACGAGTCTGCAATGCCTGTTACGTGGCATGGTGTAGGGCCTGGTGTTGGTATCAGAGCATCGGCTGAACTTTCGCAAATCCCATACACCTACGACAACTCACTAGTGGCCGAAGAAGTTTTTCCAGAAGGACAACTGGACGCCGATCTTCAACAGGTCGATTTACGCAAAACTAACAGCTGGAGACTTCGTCTTGGAGAAATCCAGACTCCGGAAATGCTGGAAGTACAATTAGTTAATGCCGTAGCACCATTCGTACTATGCAATCGTTTAGTTCATATGATGAGACGCGATTACACAGGCAAAAAACATATTGTGAACGTGACTGCGATGGAAGGAAAATTTTATCGCTTCAAAAAAGAAGACCGTCACCCGCATACGAATATGGCGAAGGCCGCTTTAAACATGATGACTCATACTTCGGCTTCTGATTTCGCAAAAGACGGAATTTTTATGAACGCTGTTGATACTGGCTGGGTAACAGATGAAGACCCGGCAGAAATTTCAAAAAACAAACAAGCAGTTCACGATTTCCAGCCGCCACTTGATATCGTAGATGGGGCCGCACGTATTTGCGATCCGTTTATTGATGGTATCAACTCGGGCAAACACTGGTGTGGTCAGTTCTTAAAAGACTACATGCCTATAGACTGGTGATTGTAAGTCTGTGCAACTGACTTTAGAGTTTCTCCAGAGAGGCGTTGAACAGTCCACTCCGACATCGGGATTGCCCCAATTGAATTATAGAAATCAATAGCGGAAGTGTTCCAGTCGAGCACCGACCATTCAAACCTTCCGTACCCGCGCTCAACAGCAAGCCTGGCAATATAAGTTAAAAGTTTTTTTCCATAACCCTCACCTCTAAATTCCGGAAGAACAAAAAGATCTTCGAGATAAATTCCAGGCAGGCCCAGGAAAGTTGAAAAATTTGTAAAAAATAAAGCAAAGCCTACTTTTTTAGAATCCACTTCGATAAAGAGAACCTCAGCATATTTTTTATCACCAAAGAGGTTTTTCTTTAACATCTCTTCCGTCACGACAACTTCATGCTCAAGTTTTTCATAGACGCCCAGAGCAGTAATGAATTTTAAAATTTCTGCAGTATCATTAATGGTGCCTGAAACTATTTTAATATTTTTCATAATGGTCCTTATCTTTTTTTAATGGCGTCCAGTGATGAGTACTCCCAGGGCCTGTAGGCCAGAAGAATTCCTATATCACTTGCTGATTTATCGTCGCGGTCAACTAGTCTCGCTTCTTCCTGAATTTCAGAAACCAGTTTATCAAGTTTCTTTTTAAATTTTCCAAGGGATTCCTGAGTGAAACTATTGTTCGAAAAGCGGATATAATCTTTTTCTGTGTCAAAATCATAGTTCAAATAATTATTTTTTGTCTGTGTAAAAAGAGTTTTACCAACAGCACCGTCTCTTCTGAAACGAAGGACGCCGCTTTTGTTTTTCATTTTCACCCTGTCGCGAGGGTGAAGTTCGATAAGATTAAGTTTATCAAGCTGAAGTAAAAGTTTTTTTGATTCGTTGTTGCTGATTTCGAAATCTTTTTCAATTTTTGTTGAGGTGAGTCCGTCATTCAACAGAATAAAATAATGAAGCAGGCGCGGATTATCTGCGAGAATTTTTTCCTGGTCCTTGCTCAAAGTATAAGTAGAAATATCTTCTTCAAAGTTGGCGTTCTTGCAAATTTCAGCAAAACTAATATCGCAGGCCTTGCAGATTTCTTCAATGCGATCCAGACCGATAGATTTATCAGACAGGATTCTCTTCACACTGGATTCACTAAGATCAAGCGACTCGGCCAGATCTTTATAGATTATATTTTTTGCTTTCAAGGCGCGTTTCATGGCCGCCAGGAACTGATCAATCTGACTCATATTGTTCTCCCCTATAAGCTCAAGGTATCACATAGTAATACTTCTTTCAAGAGTATTGATCGACATCTAATAAAGAACGATACTGCCAGCAAGCCGATCCAATGGAGGATATATGATGAACCTGATAAAAAAACTACTGAGCTCACAGACACATTTCTTTTCGCACAAAGAACAAAAAGAATTTGAAATGATCCTGGAACTGAGAAAAGAAAAAGGCCTTAATCATCACCTTTTTGTCTTTTAAAAGGCCGTGAGCTTCTTCATAATTACATTATGGTAAAAAATACAATATTGATGCTGATTATGGTTCTGGCCTTCAGCTGCTCGACTCTAAAAAAAATAGTCGAGGCGCCCAAAGTAAAATTGGAAAATGTTAAAGTATCAAAGATGGCAATGACCGGTGTGGAACTGGAAATCTCGTTGGCCGTTCAAAACCCGAACAATATTGATTTCGATGTTAAAAATTTAAGCTATACCCTTGATGTGAACGACAAAGAAATTACTTCCGGCAAACTCAAAGAAAAAGTCCTGGTGAAAGGAAAACAAAAAACAGTCGTCTCTGTTCCTCTCACAGTAAAATACTCTGACCTGCTTAGTTCTGCTTTAATGTTCATTAAACAGGAAGGTATGCCCTATAGGGTTAAGGGCAATGTGGAGATCGGTCCGTTTACGATTCCTTTTGATGATAAGGGGAATCTGAAAGCTGCTGATCTATAAAATACTGTTCTTCATCGTAGAATTCTAAATCTTTACCCCATACATAATTTTCATCTTCAGGAATGTGCTCAAGAACTTCCTCAGCTTCAATGGTTTTCTTGAAAAGATAATAAAAAATTATCGCACTCGCCATTCCTGCAAAGTATCCCAGAAAGTGACTTAGATAACTCACTTCAGGTTTAAAGCTGTCGGGTACAAATAATACAATAGTTACAGCAACCACTTTTAATATGCGGCGCCCACGGGACTCTCGCCTGTCAATCAACCATGACAAGGCAAGCCACGCTCCTCCCATCCAGTTTACGACCCCTGAAACTCCGATAAGAGAGACATATGAAGGCATGGTTTGCAGTACGATTAAATTAACCAAACCGCCGGCAAGAAAACCAAAGACCGGAAAAAAGAAGTAACCAAAATAAGCAATGAGATAATATGAAAACGGAAAAAATAAAAAAAGATTTCCGATGATGTGACTAAGATCACCGTGAGCAAAAAGAGTGGTCCATGCTCTCCACCATTCATGCTTGGTAAATACCGAATCGAACGTGGCCGACATCCAAAGAGGTGCATTGAATAGATTATTGAGATAAATAAAGCTGCTAAAAAGCAGAAGAGACATTAAAAAAAGAGTGGGAGTAAGACCATCTCTCTTTGGATTTTTCGTCAGCCAGTTTGATTTAATGTAGGTTTTTATTTCCATGCAGAACAATATGGTGGGCCGAATTAAATGCGCAAGGGTTACAATCAAATTAAACTTAAATTTGATTTATTATTTAGTTACTCTTTAGGAACCTTTAGTTAAGACAAAGCTATCTATGAAAATCAGATAGTGAGTAACACTCATAAATGTAACCTCTTCTACTCACTCAAAAAAAATTTAATCCCAAATTTCTTTTTGTGAATTTATATGGAGATTCTAAGTAAAAATTTCCGTATTTTTTTAGTTCAATAACCAATCATAGTTGTATTGATACAAACATGAATCTTCTTAATGCAATATTGAGTTTTAAAAGAATTACGTTTGTGAGAATTCTAAACTTCACGGTCACATTTTTACAACCAAGAGGTAAAAGAAATGCACGCGATTAGGGAATTATCAAATTCTTATGAAATGTCGAAGCTTGCCATCGATTCGATGGTTGATTATGCCGTATACATTTTAGACAAAAAAGGAATGATTCTCTCTTCAAATTGTGGCGCTAAAAATCTCACAGGTTTTCAAACCAATGAAATTATCGGCACCCACTTCGCCCGCTTTTATACGATGGAAGATATTGCCAGAAAACATCCCGAATACGAACTTAAACAGGCAAAACTTCTGGGACGATATGAAGAAGAAGGAATCAGAGTCAGAAAGGACGGAAGCCAGTTCTGGGCCCATATTATTTTTAACTGTCTCAATGATCAGGAAGGTAATCACATAGGTTACTCGAAAATTACCCGCGATCTTACCAGTCAAAAAAATCACGAAGAAGCATTAAAGATGGCCGAAATTTCGGCCATCAAAACATCAAAATTAAAGTCGCAATTCATCGCAGACATCAGCCACGAAATCCGCACACCGTTAGGGGCCATTTTAGGTTTTGCGGAGTTTTTACGTAAAGATGACATCTCGCATGAAGATCGCCTTCATTATCTCGACATTATCCTTAAAAATGGTAAGTGCTTAAACAGAGTTATAAACGATGTACTTGATCTTTCTAAAATTGAGGCCGGAAGAATTGATATTGAGATGAGCGACTTTAAATTGAACGATATGATCGAAGAAGTTGTCGAACTCTTCCGCGTTCAATGTCTTGCTAAAACTATTTCTATTCGTTTCATCAAAAATCCAGAAATTGATGTGGTAACCACAGACACCAACAGACTTCGCCAGATTTTAAATAATCTGATCAGCAATGCCGTTAAATTTACTTTCAAAGGTGAAATATGTATAAGTGCCGAGAAGTTAAATGAGAATAAGGAATCTAATAATTACAGAATCGTTATTCAGGACACAGGTATGGGTCTTAAAGATGAAGAAGTCGTAAAGATTTTCCAGCCGTTTGTTCAGGCAGGAATTACCAATCATAAAACAGGTACAGGCTCAGGCCTTGGACTGGTGTTATCAAGAAAAATTGCAGAGGCCTTAGGAGGCGATGTGGAGTTAATGCAGACAAAGGCCGGAGTCGGAAGTGTTTTTGGAATAAGGTTTACTGATTACAAGAGACTACGCTCACAAAGTAAACCAAGAGTAGCAGAAGCCATTCCTGGATCACTTCATTCAAAATCAATTCTCATTGTCGATGACTCCGAAGACAACCTGGAAATTATAAAATTATTTCTTAATTCATATGGTGGTGAAGCAGATGTTGCCAGTTGTGGAACTGAAGCCATCGAAAAAATGTATATGAAGAAGTATGATATCGTATTGATGGATATTGAAATGCCGCAAATGAATGGATTTCAGGTCATCAAAGAACTACGCAATTTAAAATTCAAAACACCGGTGGTTGCTCTCACGGCCCACGCTATGGCGGAGGACAAACAGAAAACAAAAAAAGCCGGTTTTTTTGAGCATGTAACAAAACCTATCGACTTTAATTATCTGGTAAGTGTTATCGAACGATCATAATCAATCAGGCCCGCCGAGAAGCGGGTCTTTTCAAAACTAAATCATTTCAAGCGGTGCAAACAGGCGATTTCCTTCATTGGGTACCTGAGGAAAATTTCCTTCATTCCAGTTGTCGCGTGCAGTTTTCATTTTTTCTTTTGAACTTGAAACAAAATTCCACCAGATAAATTTTGGATTGAGAAATGGCTCCCCTCCTATAAGTGCGCAGTGGCTTCCTTTCGTAATCGTTGCCTCAATTTTAGAACCTCGCTCGAAAACTATCAATTCATGATTTTCATAAATCTTTCCATCAATAGTCATCGATCCTTCTATCAGAAATAAAGCAAGTTCAAAATTATTTTCACCTTGAACGAAATAAAAATCATTTTTAGCTTTTATATTGATGAACGTAACAGGGCTATAGGCCTTAACCGGAGAAACTTTATCTGCAAAATTTCCGACGACAACATCAATCGTTGCATCCGTTGATTCAACTTTCGGAATCTCGTTAGTTTTATAATTTTCAAATGAGGGTTCCATCTCTTCCAGATCATCTGGTAGCGCAACCCAGAATTGCAGACCATGAACATCCGTCTCATTACCTAGATCATCTTCAGGGGTTTTTTCCGAATGAGAAATTCCTTTTCCCGCTGTCATCCAGTTCACTTCACCGGGTACTATGATGGCCGATGACCCAAGACTATCATGATGATGAATCCGGCCTTTGAATAAATAAGTAAGAGTTGAAAGTCCAATATGTGGATGTGGATTCACTGTCATTTTATGGTCCTTGTCAAAATGAACCGGGCCCATGTGATCGAGAAAAATAAAAGGTCCGACCATTCTTTTTTTGGCGAATGGAAGCACGCGGCTTACCATCATTCCGCCGCCGAGATCTTTTGTTCTTGATTCAATTATATGCTGAATTCTGTTTGTCATGTAATGTCCTTAAATTTAAAAATCCGCTGTATCGGGATTGGCACCGGTTCTTCCATCTTCACGGTCAATTTTACTTAATTCTTTTAAGTCTTCTGCTGTTAAACTAAAATCAAAAATATTCAGATTCTCCAGCATTCTGGAAACTTTGCTGGTTTTAGGAATGGCGATTATTCCACTTTCAAAATGCCAGCGCAGAACAATTTGCGATGGAGTTTTATTATACTTCTTAGAAATACTTAAGATTACCGGATCAGTGAAAACTTCACTGCGTGCAAGCGGACTCCATGCTTCAGTTACGATTCCGTGTTTAGCATGAAATTCACGCAACTCTTTTTGTTGAAAGTGTGGATGAAGTTCGACCTGATTCACTGAAGGTATAATTCCGGTTTCATCAATGAGTCTCTGAAGATGAGAGATCTGAAAATTACAGACACCGATAGATTTTGCCAGCCCTTCTTTGTGTAGACGATTGAGCGCCTTCCATGTCGATACATATTTATCCTGTTTTGGCACCGGCCAGTGAATATGAAATAAATCAATGTAGTCTGTTTGCAATTTTTTAAGACTATTATCCATCGCTCTTAAGGCCGAATCATAACCATGATCATTGCTCCAGAGTTTTGTCGCCAGAAATATTTCATTTCGTGACAGAGAATTTTCTTTAATACCTTTTCCGACGCCTTCTTCATTGTTATACATCGATGCAGTATCAATGAGACGGTATCCGGCATCGAGCGCTTGATTTACAACTTCCGGTGCTTCAGTATTGCTCACTCTCCATGTGCCGAAACCAACAGTGGGCATTTTCATCTTGTCGTTCAATGAAATAAATTTTGGATTCTCGATGTTCATTATTTTTGTCCGGAAATATCTTTGGCCAGAGCATATGCTTTTTTTACTGCCTCACGCGATTGCATTTTTTCATACCATTTTTTTAAGTTTGGAAAGTCGTCGAGATTTTGCCCTTGCATTTTATGTGGAACAATCCAGGGATAAATGGCCATGTCTGCAATTGTATACTGTCCAGCTGCGACCCAGTCACGACCATGAAGTTGTTTATCAAGAACGCCATATAAACGTGCCGTCTCTTTTGTATATCTCTCCATAGCATATGGAATTTTTTCAGGAGCATATGTATTGAAGTGGTGATTCTGTCCGGCCATCGGCCCGAGACCTCCCATCTGCCAGAAAAGCCACTCTGAAACTTCTGCTTTTTCACGGGCACTATGAGGAATAAATTTTTTAGATTTTTCTGCCAGATACCAGAGGATAGCACCAGATTCAAAAAGGGATAAAGGCCCTTTATTATCTTCAGGAGCATTATCAACAATTGCCGGAATTTTATTATTTGGAGAAATTTTTAAAAAATCAGATGCGAATTGTTCATTCTTTGAAATGTTGACCGGGTGAATTTTATAAGGCAGTCCAGACTCTTCTAAAAAAACCGTAATTTTGTGACCATTTGGTGTCGTCCAGTAATATAAATCGATCATAAGCTATCCTTGTTTGTGACGAATACATTTTGATATTTATCCTATCTATCAGAACACTCGTCTTCAATATAAAGATTACATAAATTTTTCTATCTAAAAGCAATAATCCATTGATTCACAGAGTAGTAAATGTATACTTCTCAAAACTATGAAGCTTCTCATTCTCATCTTCGCATTTTCTTTTATATCTGCTGCTTATTCCCAGACAGAGCTTGCCAATACTATTTTGCCAAATAACCGTACTATTACTGTAACGGGACATCCGGATTATCCTCCAGTTGTATGGGCCGGTAGAGATGGAAAACTTGAAGGGATTGCAGTTGAGCTATTAGAGTTGATTGCAAAAGACGCCAATATCAAAGTGGTGTTCTCCAATGTTGATACCTGGGGCAGAGCTCAGGAAGAAGTAAAGGCCGGAAGAATTGATATTCTTCTTCCTCCCTATAAAACAGAAGAGAGAATAGCTCTTTACAATTATGCTGCCGATGCTTTTATGATGGACGAGACAGTGGTCTTCGTCAGAAAAGGACAGCAATTTAAATTTGAAGAATTAAAAGACCTGTTAAAATATCCAGGGGTAGCTATCATCAACGATAGTTTTGGAACAAAGTTCGATGATATGGAAAAGGTCAACAAAAATCTTACTCGACTTCCTACAACAGAGCAGTGTTTTCGTTTTCTGGAAAAAAAGCGCGCTCGTTACATGATTGCCGGAATCAATTCAGGAAAGGCAGCTCTTACAAAACTTATGCTTGAAGATAAATATATTATTTTACCAAAACGAATTATCGTGACAGGCCTTTATGCTCCCGTTTCATTAAAATCACCATGGAACACACCAGAGTTTAATTCTTTTTTAAAGAAAAAATTTCAGGAGTATGAATCTAATGGAACTGTAAAATCCCTTGAGAAAAAATACTGGAATATTTTAAAGCAGGAAAACAGATCGCTCACGAAAGAAGTTACACAAAGGCACTGAGACCTGTGATTGCTCTTCCCAAAACCAGACTGTTAATCTGTTTGGTTCCTTCATAAGAATATAAGGCCTCTGCATCCCCTAAAAATCTTGCAACTTTATTGGAAACCAGAATTCCATTGGCGCCCATTAACTCCCTCGACATGCTAGTGATAGTTCTGCAACCGACTGTGCAGAAAATTTTTGCAAGTGAAGCTTGTTCGTCGGACATTGCTCCTAAATCCTGCAGCTGGCTTAAACGGGTAACCAGGCACTGCATGGCCGTTAACTGCGAAAGCATTTGTGCCAGCAGGTCCTGAGTCATCTGGAAACCGGCAATAGGACGGTCGAACTGACGTCGCTTCATAGTATAGTCGAGTGTGTGTTCATACGCGCCACGGGCACATCCTACGGCCTGCCAGGCGACTCCAGCTCTGGTCATTTTTAATACTCTTGCAGTATCTTTAAAAGTGTTGGCGTTTTGTAATCGCCTTTCTTCTTTTACTTTCACATTCACTATTTTTATCAATGCATTTTGAACAATTCGCAAAGACATTTTGTCTTCTATTTTTTCCGTAGTGAGACCGGAAGATATTCTGTCGACAATAAAACCTTTTACCTGATGATCGTCTTCATCTTTTGCCCATACAATAATGTAGTCGGCAAATGTAGCGTTTCCGATCCATTTTTTTTCACCGTTAAGTGTCCATATATCGCCTTCACGCTTGCAGGTTGTTTTTAGTCCCATGCTCGCTGCTGAACCAACATCAGGTTCCGTTAATGCGAAAGCGCCAATCTTATCCATTCTGATCATCTCTGGAATAAATTGTTTTTTCTGTTCTTCTGATCCGCAAAGATAAATTGAATTGAGTGCGAGGCCGGAATGAACACCGAAAAAAGTGCAGGTTGAAACATCCACTCTCGCGATTTCCTCACCTACCATTCCTTCAAGCAACTGCGATTTTCCCTGGCCGCCATATTCTTTTTCATAGGCCATTCCGATGATGTTTAATTTTTTCATTTTATCGATGATCTGAAACGGGAACTCACCTTTTAACCAGTATTCTGTGGCGATTGGTTCAATTTCTTCCAGCATAAATTTTCTGACGTTATCGATGACGATTCTGTCATCGGCAGTAAGGACATGTCTGGTGTCGTAAAAATCCCCATTGATCGGGGGAAATTTGGGATCTCTTCTTTTTTTTATTTTGCGTGCCTGGTCCAGCCATAAAAGTAATTCATCGCCTTCAAGTTCTCCTATCATGGCCATCATCGAAGGGATGTTCTTGATAAGGTTGAGATCCTTCCTGCTTTTCCCCTCAATGTCTTCAAAAGTTGTCTTTAATTTGTCTGTGAACTCGCCCCAAAAATTTTCCATTTTGAACCTCTTTTTTTATATAGTGCAATGAAAATGCCTATCGAGGACCACTTTAATTATCCAATAGGTTGAAATATGATTCTAGATAATACCGTCTAATAAAATATCTCCAGATGCAGTAATATAGTTACAAGAAAGAAACTTATTCGAGGATATTTATATGCAGACGAATAATAGACGTAATTTTTTAGTAGGACTAACATCATTAACAGCTGCTCTTTTTACAAAGAACCAATGGGGTCAAGCCTATGCAGCACAGACAAAGAACGGGGGCAATATGTTTCAAATTTTAAAATCAGAAAACAGAGGTAATGCAGATCATGGATGGCTTAAATCACGCCATACATTTTCATTTGCCGATTATTATAATCCTGCTTATATGAATTTTAGAAATCTAAGAGTCATTAACGAAGACCGCATTGAAGGTGGTACGGGATTTGGAAAACACGGGCACAGAGATATGGAAATTATATCTTACGTTGTCTCGGGTTCATTGTTACATGAAGACTCTACCGGGAATAAAGCGGTAATCCGCCCAGGTGAGGTTCAAAGAATGAGTGCTGGTACTGGTGTACTTCACTCTGAGTACAATGAAAGTCCGGACAAAGTCGCTCATTTTTTCCAGATCTGGGTTACACCAAACAAGACAGGTGCGCCTTTCAGTTATGGACAGAAATCTTTTAAGGAAGATATTGAGAGTAAAGACATGGTTCTGGTTATTTCAGAAAATGGTCGCGATGGTTCCATTGGAATCAACCAGGACGCTGATCTTTACATTTCTAAACTTAAAAAAGGTCAACCGGTGAATTTTGATATCCGCCCGGGAAGACACGTATGGATTCAAATGATCAAAGGTTCTGTTGATGTGAACGGAGAAAAAATCGAAACCGGTGACGGACTTAGAACTTCAGATGCACAGTTGCTAAAAATTGCAGCAACAGATGATTCAGAATTTATGTTATTTGATTTAGCTTAATATTTGTTCAGGACACTCTCTAACAGAGTGTCCTGACTTTTTGCCTGAATTTTCCCGGATTCACTTTGGTTTTTAATTTAAAAAAACGGGTAAAGTAATTCGGGTCTTCAAAGCCCAGCTCCAGAGATATTTCACTCACTGATAAATCCGAGTAGGCCAGCAACCGTTTACTTTCCAGTATGCATCTTTCCTGAACCAGACTCCTCACACTTTTACCCAAAACTCTATTCACCTTTGCAGTAAGTGCCTTGGTTGTTATGCCGAGAGTTTTCGCATAAAAACCTACGTCATGGTGAATACGGAAATTTTTTTCTATCAGCTCTCCGAACTCTTCCCTGAATTTTGAAATGCGGTTGCGTTTTGCCGGTTTATTGATCTGTATTCGTGAAAAGAGAAGTAAAAGTGATGCCAGACTTAAACGCAGAAAGATTTCAAAATCTTTTTTCTCTGATACATATTCATTCAGCATATTTTTACAATGAGAAATGATCTCATCTTTTTGTACACCTTTCACAAAAAAATAATCCTGCACGGGATTAAGGGCACTGGATAAAATATGATAGGCTTCGTCACCTGCAAACATTGAAAGACCTTCGAACTCGATGACGATTCCAGTTGTATCTTTTGTCATCGCCCAGGAATGAACCTGTGCAGGCTTCATAAAAAATATAGATCCTGCTTTTACAGCATGTCGCTTAAAATCAATTTCATGCCAGCCTTTACCTTTGGTGATGATAACAATGTGATAAAAATTATGTTTGTGAGGAAAAGGCACGGCGGGATTTAATCTACTTTCAAGTCTGGTGACTCTCACCTGTTTGGTAAGTCCGGATACAACTCCGAATGAAACCATCGGGTGCAGGGTATCTAAATGGGTAAGATTATGCTTTTTACTCATAAGAAATACTTTAACATAAATGGGGTGTTTTGTGCTAGTTATTCCCCTTCTCGTCCATAGAATCCACAGCCTTGAATTGCTATAATAGACTAAACCAGAGAGGAAATAATGAAATCAATTATAGGCCTGTTTATGCTGTTAACGATCTTAACTCCGAAAGTTTATTCTAAAGATTTTGAACTCATCATCGAGCATTCAAAGGTTGCCTTTGATGTAGATTACATGCTCATGACTAAAGTTGAAGGTCATTTCAAGAAATTTCAGGGAACATTTAAACTTAATAATGCTGAAAACGATATTTCTAATATTAAAATAATTGTGGATTCAAATAGTGTTGATACCAATGACGGGAAAAGAGATTTTCATCTTAAGGGCCATGAGTTCTTTTTTGCTGCCAATTATCCAGAGATTATTTTTGAAGCACCTGGACCGATAAAAATTGAAACCGGTAAAAAGATTGTAATCGGTGGTTACCTGACAATGAGAGGAATCAAGAGACCATTAATACTTGAAGGAATTTATAAAGGTAAATTAAAAGATCCATGGGGAAAAGAAAATTATTTTTTTACTCTTAGTGGTGAACTCGATCGTAAAACTTATGGTGTAGTGTGGAATAAAACAATGGATAACGGCAGCTTTCTCATTGGCGACAATGTCCGGATATCACTTACTGTTCAGGCACAGGCAATAGGTGATAAAACTTCTTTTTCAACACACATGGTTCCTTCTACTAAAGGAATTATAGAAAGAGATCTTTTAAATAAAGGTAAAATTAAAAAACTTTCAACCTCTACTAATCCTCTGGATCTCAAGAGAAAATAAGGCCTGGACTTTCTTCCAGACCTTATTTTTGAAATTTTTTTGACAGATTAAGTATCAGAGTGATTATTTAATCTTTTAATTGATTGAGGTCTGTTATCTATAGACTGAACATTTTTGTTTGAATCTTGATTACAAACTTTTGTTTCGTCTACAGTCATCTGATCGGCCTGAAGATCTTCTGAGTCGCCTAATCGATAGGCCTGTGGATTTTTAATTCTTTCGTCAGCACGAACTGCACTTTGTGCAAATGCCTGACTTCCTATAACACTGCTTACTATAACTACTGCAAATATCATTTTAAAAGATTTCATATATACTCCCAAACTTTCGTTTAATTGTTTTCACCTGTTATCATTATCGTTCTTTTTTAGATTGAAAAACATTATTATGTTTTTATATTCTCTATAGTTATAAACTATAGTGTTTGGCCGAAAATCAGATCAAATCTGTATCATGTAAAAAAAAATTTTTCTGTACGAATTTTATCATCTGCTCTTTTTGTGCGGCTTCAATTTTACTGATGAATTCTTCACTGGCCTGCGTATGTTGTTGATCCTGAACATCAGTAGTTATGACTGTTTTTTCATCTGTAATTTCTTTTGATTTAGCTTGTGCAGAAAAAATATTTACTCCTGCCAAGAGAGTAAGTACGAGGGCGATGGTTAAATTTTTCATAGGTATTTCCTTTCTTCAGAGTCTCTTATGAAAATGAGTATCGTCCTTTCATTTATTGATGAATAGTATTTTTAATCTATCGACATGATCGAAAAAAACAATCGTTGAACCGGAAAAACACCTGGTTACTTTTAGCCGACTAAAGAACTGCTTAAGAAGTAAGTGATACACTCTTGATTCATATGATCTTTCAAATTTCCCCAATGAGTATAAAGTAAAAGATGAGTCACAAATTCACTGGAGTTTATATGCAAACATCCTACAGCTATATTCCCAACAGACCTGGATTTCCTGAACATCGGATTACCCGCAGGCTGGAAATTTTTACCAAGGACGCACTCACTCTTCGGGGTTGGCAGCTTGCCGCTGCAGGTTCCGCGAAAGGGAATGTAGTTATCATTCATGGGTTTAAAGATTATTCAGAAAGATATCTTGATTTCGCAACGGAACTCTCCAACAATGGTTACCAGGTTTTTGCCTACGATCAACGAGGTCATGCAAGATCAGATGGAGACCGAGTTTACTTTCCGGATTTTGATATTGTCACTCACGATCTGCTTCTGGCAATGCAGGTTTTTAAAAGATACGACAATCAAAAACCCTGGATTATTTTAGGACATAGCATAGGCGCATCCGTAGCTGCACGCTACGCACTTCTTCATGACGATGAACTTGCGGGACTTATTATGAGCGCACCGGCCTTAAAAAAAATGCCAGAGCTTCAGGGTCTTATCGTAAGTGCACTTAAGACGGCAAACTTTTTTGTTCCTCACTTTGGTATCATCGACTTACCTAATGAAAAATTTTCAAGGGATCCGGATATCGTGAATAAAATGAATAACGATATGCTGATTACCAACAAAAAAATTCCCGCGAGATCTGGAGTAAGCGCTCTGGAAAACATGGAGTATATACAGGAGAATAAATCGAAAGCTAAAATTCCTTTCTTAATCCTTCACGGTTCTTATGATCAGATAAATAACATTGAAGGCAGCAGGGAGTTTTTTGAAGAGACGCCTAATATTCCTGGGAAGGACTTGAAAATTTATCCGGGACTTGCCCATGATCTTTTGCATGAGCCTGAACACTCGATAGTTGAAAAAGATATAATTAACTGGATCAATCTTATCAGTACCAGAAAAAATATCAACAGAGACCTGTTGGCTTAGCTAACTCGTCTCTGATGTCTTTCAATGGCATAATAAATCTTATCTTCGAATTCCATATAGTCGAAAGGTTTTATAATGTGATCTTTTACATTCATTTGAACCAACGTCATAATATCATCCACATCATTTCTTCCAGTAATCACAATCGTGACTGCTTCATTAATTCTTTTTGAACTGGACTGTGAACGGGCAAAATCTATGATTTCCAAACAAGTTCCATCTTCAAGATCCCAATCAAGCAGTAATAGATCAAATTCCTGCTCTATCAATTTGTTTTTGGCTTCTTTGACCGACTGGCAGGTCACAAAGTTTTTATGTTTCAATTCCTGCATGTGCAAACCAAGAACTTCCAGAATTTCAGGATTATTATCAAGAATGAGGATATTTAAATTTTCAGGTATAATTCTGTAGAGCTGTTTATTCCATAAATCTGAAAGATATAAAGCATAATCTTCTTTCAAAAAGGGACGAGGAACCATGATATCAGTCTTGAAATTAAAATATTGAAATGAATTTTCTTTGTCAGTATCAGTAATAAAAATTATTGAAGAATCGCGGAAACGTGAAGAGTTTCTCAGCTTATTGACGATCTCTAAAGTCTTATATTTTTTAGAAGTAGCATCAAATACAAAACAGTTAATCTGATTGTTTAAAAGACATTCAGATAACTCGCTTAACGAGTAACAGTAGTGAATAGTGACATAAAAGTCCATACTCAATAGTTGTGCTCCTAAAATTTGGGCATCATTACGCTCAATCATACATAGTGCAATGTTAATTATTTTTTTCATTGAATCCTCTTAATCCCCACATCGGTTACTCAATCACTGAACTCAATCAGTTCAGAATAATGATAGTAAAAAAGAGGAACCCTTTAGGTTATCTATAAGGATCTTCATAAATTTTGTAGTTTAAATTGTTTTTATAGTTTACCGCCAACGGGACCTGGGGAATATCTTATTTTGAATAGGATTTCACAATAAAAAGGCCAGCAATAATGCCGGCCATTTTATTATCTTAATTTTTTTGAAAATTAATTTTTATCCATAATGCTGTGGATCCATTCGTTTGCGAAAGCAACGTTAGAATAGATTCCGTACTTGTTTGCTCTCGCACAACCTTCTCCGAAACTAACGACACCGATTAATGTCTGAGTTCCGTTTGATTTAATGATCAGTGGTCCACCAGAGTCTCCCTGGCAAGAATCTTTTCCACCTTCATCAAGACCTGCAGCGATCATTGTTTCGTCAATTGCACCATTGTAAGCGTCAGCAGTGTTTGCTCTTTCACGGCTTACAAGTGGAACATCTACTTGTCTTAACATTGATGGCTGGCTTCCGTTTTCAGTAGTTACTCCCCATCCAAGAACGGTTGCGATAACACCGTCATGTAATCCACCAGAAGATTCAAGATTTGAATCAGCAATATTGATTGCACTTAATTGCGGATTTTTTGTGAAATCGATTTCTGTTGCTAACTTAAGTAGTGCCCAGTCGTGCGATGACTCTGGAGTATTGTAAGAAGGATGAACGAATGATTTTGCAATTTTAAGCTGGATTCTTTTTGAATCGCGAAGGTTTACGCTCCCGCCAGTGATTCTGCTTCTAAAAAGAGGCTCACAGTGAGCTGCAGTCAAGATCCACTTAGATGAGATAATGCTTCCAGCACATCCGCCTCCAAGGCTTACAATATAAGTAGCATCTGTCTTTGCTGGATCTACTTGAGTTCCACCGACAATGTTACCTGCCTGAATTTTGTTTTCTGATGTTGCAGGAGTTGTATTCTGTCCACATCCGTATGATAGAGCTGCTGTCGCGAGAAATAGGAAAATCATTTTCATTAGAATCTCTCTTGGTTAGATTTGATGAAATAATTTTCAAATTTATAATCGCGACTGACAAGCACTTATATTAAATGTGATTTAAAGTCAGAAAAATATTTTTCTGACATTTACTCTATTACCGCAACTTTTTTGAAAGCACGATTTTGATAGATCATTATCAAAAGTCCGGCGAAAGCAATTGATGAACAGGTCCATGCCCATCCAGAAAGATTTCCCTGTCCGATTAAATATCCACCAATGAGAGGAGCTACAATTTGTGCCACTGACTGCAGTGACTGAGTCACTCCCAGAATTGCACCCTGCTGGTCTCGGGGAACAACTTTAGTAATCGCACTTGTAATACTGGGGCGTAAAACCGCGCTACCAAAAGTATTTAGAATAAGTGCGGCTAGGAGAAATGGAATGGTCGCGATTTCACCTACAAAGAAATACCCCGCTCCCATCGTAATGAATCCAAGGATGATTAACTTCTTTTCTCCCAATGAAGAACTAAGTTTTTTCAAAAGACCGACTTGAACAATCAGGCTTAGGCATCCTATAAATGTGAAGACCAAACCGACTTGCTGTGGACCAAAGTGCTGTCCGTGAAAGAAAAACTTCTCACCAAGAAACATTGCAAAGCCTGACATAAAAAAAGCAAATGCAAAAATGAAGGCAAAAAATTGCATTAATAAGGGTGCGACTTCTTTTACGTTAAAATATTTGTGAATATTTTTTGCAGCAAATTTGTTTCTCTTCTCTGATGAAGCGTGAATTTCCGTATGAGGAAGAATAGTCATCGTCGCTACAATACTTAAAAACGAAAGTCCTGCTGCCAGAAAAATCGGAACGTGAGCTCCGTACTTTGCAAGAAATCCAGAAAGTGCCGGCCCGATGATAAATCCTAAACTAAAAGCTGATCCTAAAATCCCGAAGGCCTTCGTTCTGTCTTTTGGTTCAGTGACATCTGATATATAGGCCTGGGCCACAGAAATATTCCCTGCTGTGAGACCGTCGATAATTCGCGCCAGAAAAATTAACCAGAGTGTGTTTGAAAGTCCCAGCAAGATGAAACCGATGCATGTTCCGACCTGACTGATGACGAGTATTTTTTTTCTACCAACTTTATCAGACGCCTGCCCTAAAATTGGACCAGCGATAAACTGGCATAAACCGTAAACGGCAACGATCATTCCGACTACAAAAGGAGTTGCGCCTAAACTTTCAGAGTAAAACGGAAGCAGTGGAAGAATGATGGTCATTCCCAGAACATCCACGAGCACTATCAGGAATATCGGAATCATTGGATTAGTGAAATTAACTTTTTTCATAAGGCCTCTATTAAAGTTTCATAATTAATTTTTTTAAGGTTTCAGCTTCCGCAGCTGTGAGTGGTGAGAGGAATTTCTTCTCACGGGCAACATTTCTTTTTCTAAGAGCAACTAAGGTTTCTTTGCCCTCTTTAGTAATCTGGATAATTTTTTCGCGCTTATCTTCTTTACCCTGAACTCGTTTTACATATTCCAGCTCCTGAAGCCCATCGATCATACGAACGATACTCACCTTATCAAGCCCTAGCTCTGATCCAAGGGAAACCTGGTTTATGGATTCTGATCCATCGAGAATTTCCAGAATGGCCATCTGAGGAGGCACCATTCCGTACTCATCGAGAATATCGAGAAGAGTTTTTCTGTATTTCAGAGCCGCATGCATAAACCTGTATCCAAAAGCGGCCTTTAGGGCCGGATGAATAGTCTCGCTGAAAGCAGGAATTTCAAACTTTTTTTTTGACATAAAAATAATATAATCCAAACTAGTTTCAAAATGTAACTAATTTTTAATAATAGTTTCATTTTGTAACTATTTCCAAGATTTATTAAGTCCATAAAGTTTAATGACTATTCAATTGATTCTTTGTTTTTAGAGATCTATGATTTCTTCATGGAATTCGGAAAACTGGATAACTTTGATGACGTAGACTGGAGTCTTCCACTGGATGACCCGAAAAATACGTCCAGACTGAACTTCAGAACAAATCCTGTTCTGCATTTTGGTGCTCCGGCATGGGGATCAAAACACTGGATTGGAAAAATCTATCCACCGAAAACTTCTCCAGCGGATTTTCTGCAGTTTTATTCTCAAAGTTACAACTGCATTGAACTCAACACTACTCACTATGCAATACCAGATGATAAAACAATTCAAAACTGGCTTTCAAAAGTTCCCAAAAATTTCCAGTTCTGTCCGAAAGTTGTAAAAGATATTTCCCACAGCAAGACCGGTCTCGTTGATAAAATGTTACTGGCCCACTGGCTTGATTTTTTAAGTAAGATGAAATCCAATCTTGGCCCGTGTTTTATCCAGCTCTCGGAAACATTTTCTTATCAGGATAAAGCTCTCCTTTTTAAATTTCTGGAAAGCTGGCCTTCTGAATATAAACTCACACTGGAACTTCGCCATGAAAGCTGGTTTCAAAAAGGTGTGGTTCTACCTGCCCTGGCAGATTACCTTCACACAAAAAATATCGGGATGGTGATTACAGACGTGGCCGGAAGAAGAGATGTGCTTCACTCAACGGTGACAACTGACTGGACAATGATAAGACTTATCGGAAACAACATGGACCAGAGTGATGAAGACCGTCTTCTGGAATGGTCAGAGCGCATAGGTGAATGGCAGCAGATGGGTGTACACGATACTTATTTATTTCTACATCAGCCGGATGACATCATGGGAATAGAGTTTGCAACTCTGGCACAGAATATTTTCATGGAAACAGGATTTGAAAACGTACCCGAGATGAAAATACTCGACGATGACGCTGGGCTCTTTGGTGACGAGCTTTATTAAGGTTGTTAAGCTTTGTGAGTGAAAAAAGTAAATATCGATGTCCGACAATTTGCTGTTCCCTCGCCTCTTGTCGGGAGTATCGAATCACATTCAGGTTATGGTGGTGTCCCGAAAAACGGGCAGGAGATTCACCAGATCTTTCAACAGAAACAAATAAAAGAAATTCCCAATTATACGACTGAAAAACATTTATCAATGTCGTTTAAGAAAAAACCCTTTGAGTTTGTGATCTCGGGAAGGGCCGATGGTTTTATCAACCTGAATCCACCGGTTATCCAGGAAATAAAAACCAGTTTTCTTATCGAAGACCTTTTTAACAAACTAAAAGAAAATTCCAATCATCCTTATATCTGGCAGATTAAAACTTACGGCTACATTCACTATAAGCAGCGTAATGAAATACCGAAACTCGAAATGGTTTTAATTTCTTCGCGCAACTTTAAAACGATGATCATGGAAGTTGAGTTTGATGTTGCTGAATATGAAATCTGGATGGAGCGAAGACTCGAAGAGCTTTTTACAGATACAAAAATAAAAGAAAAAATTTATAATAAAAGAATCGAGACCTCTAAAGAGATGTCATTCCCATTCCCGACTCCAAGGCCTGGACAGATTGAACTCGTCGATGCAGTCCTCACAAATTTTGAAGAGGCCACTCCACTTCTGATTGAAGCTCCAACCGGTCTTGGAAAAACAATGGGGATACTTTATCCCGCTTTGAAAGAGTCCATGAGCAGAGGGCAGAAAGTTGTCGTCGTCACTCCCAAAAATTCACAGCATCAGGTTGCCGAACAGGCCATCGGGTTAATGCAGGAGCAGGGTTCAAAAATCAGAAGTGTGACAATTACTTCGAAAGCAAAAATGTGCATGAAAGAAGAAGTCATCTGCAATCCGCAGTTTTGTGAATACGCAAAAGATTATTATGAAAAACTCGCAACGAATGATCTTGTTAACAAACTTGGTAAAACAAAAAAATTAACGAATAAAAAGCTCATTCAACTGGGTGAAGAATTCCAGGTCTGCCCGTTTGAGCTCTCACTTGAAGCGATTGAAAGAGCTGATGTTGTGATTGGAGATTACAACTATGTTTTTTCTCCGAGAAGTTTAGTGGGAAGACTTGCCGAACCATTTTTCATGAATAAAGAAAAACCAAATCTGGTTATCGATGAAGCTCATAATCTGCCTTCGAGAGCTCAGGATTATTTTTCACCTTCAATCTCAGTTTCTCAAATTATGTATTTTGAAAATGCCTTTCGCCTCCTCAGTACATCTTTCATGGACACGGGTATTTCTCTGGTGAAAAACTTTCATGGTTTAATCAGGAAATATGGTGAGAATGGGGTTTCCAGAAAAATTACAATTGATCCGTCTCCATTTTTTGATTTAGCAAATTCTGTGCGCGAATTTACGACAAGCTATCTTGAATCAGATGTTGAAATAATTGCCAACGACCCTGTACTGGGATTTTCAAATCTGATTAACAACTTTACCGATGCCCTAGAACTTACCGGTGAAGAATTCTTTCAGACCTACCAGAAAACCTGG
>JACMNL010000046.1 GCA_014378525.1 Bacteriovorax sp. | reverse complement strand
TTTCGCGTTCGACTTGCATGTGTTAGGCACGCCGCCAGCGTTCGTTCTGAGCCAGGATCAAACTCTCCAAGCTTCAATATAAAATTTTTCAAAATTAATTTACGAATTACTATACGGATTGTTCATTTCATTTGATTGAAGACACTCACGTGTTTCAACTCCGACTTTTATCACTAACTTTTTGAACTGTGACCTCAACGAATTGAGGTGTGACTGAAATGTTACGTCAGATATTTTTGTTTGGAAACTTTCTCATCTTGAATCACAACCTTGCGGCTGTAAATCTTTTATCTCTATTAGAATTTTAAAGAACAAAATCCAGCAACGATTTTGAAGTCGTTTAAGAAGCTCATTTTGCTTGGCTGGTGAGAGGCGATAATATAGAACCCTAATTAACCCGTCAATAACTTTTTTCTTATTTCTCGAAAAAAAATTATTTTAAATTAAAACCTGCCCTTGTTGTCGCGTCAATTAACGCTATTTCTGCCTGTTTTAGGAACTCTGACGTTAAAGTTTGTGCTTCATCGGCAAGTGTCGCGCGAACTGTAATAAATTTCTTATTTTCATT
Organism: Bacteriovorax sp.; assembly: GCA_014378525.1. Lineage (GTDB taxonomy): Bacteria > Bdellovibrionota > Bacteriovoracia > Bacteriovoracales > Bacteriovoracaceae > Bacteriovorax. Next base: position 60,149 of record JACMNL010000046.1, on the reverse strand, counting down.
GGTGAAAATGTCTAAAATCTGGACATCTTTTAGCTCTTTTAATTTAACTTTTCTGCATGCATTCAGAACCTCTGAAGCAAGAGTTTCAACTGCGCCGATTACGGTCCAATCAAACGTAGAAATCGGGAATTTATTAAGAGGTTTGTATTTAGTTTTATCTTTGGCAGAGAAATTTTCGAAAATTGAGAGATCAAAAAGTGCAATTGTAACGTGTCCTTTGATCTTTAAGTTCTTTAAAACCAATGGATGCACTGACATTACTACACCAACAAATTTTCCCATCACTCTGATGTTTTGAAATTCGAAAGGGTGATTACCAATCCATTCTGTAGGTACCAGTGGGTTTTCGAATTTTGCATTTCTCTCTACGAACTCTGGAGATAAGTTTAATCCTGCTAATAGATTTGTGATTGTATTGATCATCTCTACATAGGGATTTTTATCTTTATCAGCAAAGACTGCACCAAGGTGAAGAGCTTCTGTTGCGAATGATTTTGCGTTTTCTGTGTAAGCGCGGCCTAGCTCGAAGAAACGGAAACGTTCGAAGTTTTTTGCGTTTACTTCACAGCCTTCTAATAGACTTGGAATCAAACTCTGTCTCATCAGATCGTGGTCTTGTGAGAGAGAGTTAATTAATTTTAGAGACGTTGATTTTGGCCATGAGACGCGCTTTAAAAGAGAGTCGCCGATCAATGGGTATGACATTGTTTCGAATGATTTCCCTTGTAGAGTCATGAAGTCGCGAACTCTGCGCTGAACTTTTTGTAGTTCAGTTAGTTTAACGGGTTTGATTCCGTCTAACGGGCTCGTTGGAATGATATTGTCATAGCCAATGATTCTTCCAATTTCTTCAATTAAGTCTGCTTCCTGCTCAACATCTTTCGTTGAACGGTAGCTTGGTACTGTTACTTTGAAACCGTCGCCATTTTTTTCTGTTTTGAAATCGAGAGATTTGAAAATTGAAAGCAGGCGTTCTTCAGTTAAGTCGAAGCCTAAGACTGTTTTTATTTTTTTAAGTGATGTTTCAATAACAAGCACTGGAGTCTTGCTTAAATCAGTTCCAGCGTATTCAGGTTTACCGACAACGGTTGCCCCCGGGCAAAGCTCCAGAATGAGCTCCAGCGTTCTTAGAAGCGTTCTTTCTGTGAGGTTTGAGTCCAGAGTTTTCTCGAAACGTTGAGATGAGTCTGAACGAAGTCCTAAACGAGTTGAGGTACGGCGAACCATGGCCGCTTTCCAGTTTGCAACTTCGATGAAAATGTTTTTAGTTTTTTCGCTTACGCCTGAGTTTAGTCCGCCCATGATTCCGGCCAGAACTAAAGGGCCGTTTGAATCGGCAATAACTGTGTCGCCAGCTATTAGTTTTCTGTCGACTTCATCCAATGTTTTGAAAGTTGTATCTGCAGACAGTTTTTTGATAATGACTTCGCTTCCCGCGATTAAATCGCGGTCGAAGATATGCAGAGGCATTCCCAATTCGAGCATTACGTAGTTTGAAACATCGACGATGTTGTTAATTGAGCGAAGCCCGCATGCTTTTAAGCGGGTTTTAATCCACTCTGGTGACTCTCCTACTGTGACGTTCTTCATTGAAAGACCGAAGTATGAAAGACCTGCTGAGTCGCCGTCGAAACGAACTCCGATTGGTGATTTATCAGCTGTGAAATGTTTTATTAATCCATCTGACCATACTTTATCGAAGCGGTTTTTTAATGGGGATTCGAAGATGGCCGAGAATTCGCGTGCCATTCCGTAGTGGCCCCAAAGGTCTGGTCTGTGAGTCAGAGACTTATTATCGATATCAAAGATCGTGTCTTTTTTTAGTTTGAAGTAATCAAGCATGTTCATGCCTAATGGGGCGTCCAGTGGAAGCTCCATGATTCCTTCTGACGAATCTTTGAAACCTAATTCTTCTTCAGAGCAAAGCATTCCTTCAGATAAAACTCCGCGGATTTTTTTTGGTTCTAATAATAAACCGTTTGGAAGTTTCACTCCCACAGATGCGTATGGAATTCTGATTCCTACTTTTACGTTAGCGGCACCACAGACAACTTTTCTTGTATCGTTGTTTCCGATTGTAAAAGTGACGAGGTTTAGCTTGTCGGCTTCAGGGTGTTTTTCGAAAGAGAGAATTTCGGCGATAACGATTTTTTCTAAATGCTCGCCTACGGTTTTTACGTCTTCAACTTCTGCAGTTGCGAGCGTAAAGCGTGTGTATAAATCTTTTGCGGGAAGATTTGGGACGTCGGTGAAGTCGCGGATCCAGTCGATTGAAATTAACATATATTGATTTTTCCTAAAAAATTAAAACAATTTGAATTGTGAGTTGAAACGAAGGTCACCACTTTGCAGGTGGCGGATATCGTCGATTCCGTATCTCATCATAACGAGACGATCAAGGCCGAGGCCGAAAGCGAAACCGTTATATTCTGTCGGATCAATGCCGCCAGCTTTCAGAACGTTTGGATGAATCATTCCGCATGGAAGGAGTTCTACCCATCCGACTTGTTTACAAACTGAGCAGCCTTTACCGTCGCAGATAAGGCATCTGATATCTAACTCGAAGCCAGGCTCTACGAACGGGAAAAATCCCGGGCGTAAGCGAACTTCAACGTCGCGTTTAAAAATTTCTTTCAGGATTGTTTTCATGAAGTAGATCAGGTTGGCGACTGAAATATCTTTTCCAACCATCATACCTTCAAGCTGAGTGAAAACCATTTCGTGAGAAGCGTCTGTTCTTTCTGAGCGGAATACAACTCCTGGAGCGATGAATCTGAAAGGAGGTTTACGAGAGAGCATTCCTCGTACCTGAATATTACTTGTGTGTGTTCTTAATAAATATTTTTTTGTATCTGCAGGAGTGTTTTGCGGATCGTGGAACCAGAAAGTATCCTGCATGTCTCTTGCAGGGTGATCAGCTGGAATGTTTAGTGCTTCGAAGTTGTGGAATTCGTCTTCGATATGCGGGCCATCTAAAACATCGAAACCCATTGAAAGAAAAATATCTTCAATTTCCTGCTGGATAATTGTGCGAGGGTGGAAGCCGCCGCTCTTAATTGTTTTTACCTGAATGTTTTCAGTAAGACTGATATCGATTCTGTCTTGAGCTAATTTTTTATTGATTTCTTCGACTTCGATTTTTGAAAGTTGAAGGCCTGATTGCTCGTTGATGAAATCTTTGAGCTCGTTTGCTTTCGGACCGAAAGCTTTTCTCTCGTCGGGGTTCATGTCTTTTAAAGACTTCAGCATTTCAGAGACGACGCCGGTTTTACCAACGTATTCTGATTTGAGATTTAAAATATCGGCTTCTTTATTTAAGCTGTTAAGTTTAACAAGAAATTCTTGTTTTACTTTTTCTAGATCGTGACTCATTCGTGGGGCCTTTGAAAATATTGGATTTTTAAGTTCAAAATATTTTCATGACGCCGTGAATTTGGCAAGGCGATGTGGGACTAAAAAATACAAAAAAAAGGTCGGATTACACATCCGACCTTTTCGCTATATTTAAATTTTCTTAAATTCTAAATTTGAATGAATCAATTTTAATGTGTTCCCTTTAAGGCAGGTCACTAGGCCTCTGCTTTATGTACAAGTCCTCCCGAGGTGTCTGCACAATTCTTCTAAATGAATGTCGGTGCAAAATCTGAAATCGTAGAGCTACGTTACGGATCCAAAAACTCCTCCCAAGAACTCTACCCTTCTTCCAGAAAGCATGCTCGCCACATGATTCCCGACCCGTTCGTCTAACGAAGAAAGTGGTCCTTTACCGTTTCGGCAACCTAATAAACCGATAGAACACCTTGAAGCGTCCCTTAGGTCTTAAGCTTTGCTCTGATCCCCTTTCGAAAATCATCGCCCTTTTCCACGGGTTTATCTCCAAGCTGTGAAGCCGAGAGACAGGTCAAATTTAGCGCAACGCACCAAAAATGTCAAGTAATTTTTTCACACTATTTCTAATGCTTCATTTTTGTGACGAGCTGATTGTAGAACTGGTGAAGTTCTGCAAGATCCACAGTGGCCGTGCCTTTTTTAGCAACGACAACACCAGAGGCGCAGTTGGAAATCCAGGCAGCTTCTTCGAGAGTTGCTCCGGCAAGTAAAGATGATGTGAGTGCGCTGATAGCGGTATCACCTGCTCCGGAAACATCGAAGACTTCGTTGGCGACAGTCGGGATAATTGTGAGTTCTGAATTCTTTTTAACGTCTAATAAGGCCATACCTTCAGCACCTAAAGTGATGACCAGCATTTGAAGATCAAGTTTTTCAACCAGGATCTTTGCCATGTTTTCAAGTTTCTTTTCTTTGTAGCCTAAGCTCTCAACCATCGCGCGTGCTTCTGCTAAATTTGGTTTTAGAAGAGTGGCACCTTTGTAAAAAAGAGGCGGAGTTGATCGTCCTGGGTCGACTGCTACAAGTTTTCCAGCGGCCATAAATTTTGAAATGAGATTTGCAATAACATTTTTTGTTAATGAACCTTTTGCATAATCTTCGATAATCACAGCACCGTGAGTTTTTGCAAACTCATCGAAGCGTGAGATTAATTTATTTTCTGTAGCAGCATCGATATCTTCCGAAGATTCGTAATCGATACGACAGATTTGTTGAGTGTTAGTGGTCACTCTTTCTTTAAAGATTGTCGGACGTCCCGGTGCTCTGACGATTCCCCACGTGTTTAGTTTTTCGTCTTCCAATAATGTGTCAAAGACGTTGGCGTTGTTGTCTTCACCTACGACACCACATAATGTTGATTCAACTCCGAGAGTTTTTAAATTGTGTGAGATGTTGGCAGCAAGTCCAAGCTTCAGCCATTCTTTGGTAACCTCTAAAACAGGAACCGGAGCTTCGGGAGAAATTCTTTTAACTTCACCAAAAGTGTATTTATCAATTCCCACATCTCCGACAACTACGATTGGAGTAAGAGTAGCGAATTTTTTTGTAAGTTCTGTAAAGCGTTCAAGTGTAATAAGATTTTTCATTTTTATAATTCCATGACAGAGATGGCCTGCTTAACCACATCTTCAACTTCAATTTTTCCCATGCATTCATAATACGGACATGCTCTTTCAGCACATTTTTTTACTTCCCCGCAGATAACATCGGGAACCAACAGTTTTGTTTTTTCAGTATTTTTTGAAAGAGGTCCCCAGCGCAGGGCCGACTGAATTTTTATCGGAGAATAAAGGCCGACAACAGGAACCCCCAGAACAGCTGCAATATGAGTTGTTCCAGTGCTGGGACCAACAAATAATGAAGCCTGGCTTAGAACAGACATGTACTGACGAAGTCCGTGTTTGATTCCGTTGAAATAATAAATTCTGTTTTTTAAATATTCGTTTTCTTTTTTCTCAAGAATTTCTTTAATGCCGGAAAGATAAACATGGTCACTTGGCGTATAAGAAATAACGAAAATAAATTGCTCAGGGAATTTTTGTTCCAGCTTATAAACCAGGCGTCCGTAGTTTCTTGGCGACCAGTTAAGAGTGTGACCTGTCATTCCCGGATGGATGAAAATCATTTTTTTTCCGGTCTCAATTCCTGCTTCTACTAAATCGTGATTGAAGACTTTCATGCCTTCATCAATTTCAGTCTGTGTAAGAGAAATTTCCGGTGAGTATTTATTTTTGTCCAGATAGTTGTATTCAATACCCATTGGCTCGAGCAGATTGAGGTTGTACTCCATCTCGTGCATGTCCACCATCGAGCGTTTTTGTCTGATGCCTTTATTTAAAAATAAATAAGTATGCCATCTGGACTTAAGGCCTCCACGAAAAGGAATTCTAAATAGCCAAGAAACAAAGTTCGGCATGAATCCTCCGCCCACATAAAAATAATGTGTCGGTTTAAATTCCCTGAAGATGCTGATGACTTCATTGATCTTGGTGTAAAAACGTCTATTGCGGTGATAAATTTTTACTTCGTCGATATAAGGGTGGTCTTTGAAAACATCGTATGATTTAGCGGCAATTAAAAAGGTAATTTTCGCATCCGGAAATTTATCCTTAATCATTTTTGCCATCGATGATGTGAGAATTGAATCTCCAATGGCATCTGATCTATTGATCAATACTCTCATACATTCGGACCGAGGACGAAGCCGAGATGGGCCGCCCTGAATTTCACTTCGTTTGAAAGGATTTTAATAATATCGTCAAGGCCAAGTTCAGTGGTATCGAGAAGTGTAGCGTCGTCTGCTTTTTTTAAAGGGGCCACAACACGGTTCATATCTGTTTCATCACGCTTTCTGACGTCGTCTTTAATCTGCTCAAGGGTAATCGTGTGATCTCCGCCCTCTTTCAATTGCTTTAATCTTCGTTCAGCTCTGATATCAACAGAGGCAGTAATAAAAAATTTGCAGAATGAGTTAGGGAAAACAACTGTACCAATATCTCTTCCTTCCATCACACAAACTTTGTTAAGAGCAAGTGCGCGCTGGAAATCAAGTAAGTATTTTCTGACTGATGGCAGCTGGGAAATAATTGAAGCTAATTTTGAAACGTTGTGCTCGCGGATTTTTTCTGTCAGGTCCAGATCATTAATGCGGATTAAACATTTTGAAGAAACTCCGTAATCCATTTTTATCGAATTTAGAAAGCTGGTTAATTTTTCACCTTCAACCAAGTCTATTTTCTGTTGGTCGGCAAAAAAGCCGAGAGCTCTGAACATGGCCCCTGTATCGATGTAAAGAACATGAAGTGCAGTTGCAAGCTCGCGAGCGACAGTCGACTTGCCCGATCCGGATGGGCCATCGATTGCTATAACCTGAGCGAACTCAGACGGGTCTTTTGTGTTTTGAGACATTGGGTAAATCATCCATGGAAAAATTCAATATACCAATCTAGCAGTTTGGAATGATAAAAAAAGACGCTGTGAATGAGATGTAAGGAATTAAAAGCTATTTTTAGAATTTAGCTGTCAGATTCTCTGAACCAGTTGCCATTGGGAATAGATCTACGATCTTAAGTTCGAGTTTTAAACCTTGTTCAGAATACACGTATGTTGCCTCATATGGCATTGCTTTGAATTTTGTCACCTGAGCAAATGTTTGAGTCAGTTTAAAATAACGGTCTTTTACTTTTACCAGATATGAAAAGTTATTCACGTCCAGGCTTTTTTCAACCAAACGGTTTCTCAGTTTTGAAGGCCCGATGTTATATGCGACTGTCGCAAATCGATAGTTCATGCGAAAGTTTTGCAATAATTTTTTTAAATAAAAAACACCGACTTCAATATTTTCTTTTGGCCGATAAAGATTTTCTGAAACCTGATCATCAGTTAAAGTTTTTTGCATTAATTGATAAAGATGTTGAGCGGTATCAGGTTTAATCTGCATTAAACCGCGGGCATTTTTCGGGCTCAAAGCTGTTAAATTAAAATTACTTTCTACCATAACAATTGATGTAATCCAGAATGGATCGACCTGGTATTCAACAGAAAAATCTAAAATGGAATTGAGATAAGGTTTTAATTCACCCTGCTCTTTTGGAGACAGTGAAGTCATGAGCATGGTTTCGAATTCTACTTTTGAGAATTCACTCGCGCGCTTTAGTGGCACACTTGAATCGAAGGCCTGATGAAGCCCTTCGTAAGAGTAGTAGTTTGATTCAACCGCGGGCAATGGCCCATATGGAAGAATTCCTGCCAGCTCCAATGTCTTAAGACGATTTGTTGAGATCACTCCTGCTACAAGCCAGAGGCATCCCAAAATAATAGTCAAACATAGTCCGCTTACAAATTTCATAAACTATCCTTATCCAGATAGAGGGACTCAAGTCTAGACATTAGCTGTCATCGTAAACTTTTTTCATGAAATTCTTTACCTCTACGTTGTCAATAATTCCTTCCCTTTACCAATAACGTGAGCGTATAATTGAGGTCTTATATTTTTATCACAAAGGCCAACATATGAGTTCATCGCTAAACTTTAATCGTTTGAAAAATTCAAAATCACTCTATTTGCGACAACATCAGGACAATCCTATTCACTGGTGGAATTACGGTCCGGAAGCTCTGGAGTACGCGAGAGCAAATAATAAACCTATCTTTTTATCGATTGGATATTCTTCATGCCACTGGTGCCATGTGATGGCACATGAATCTTTCGTCGACCGCGATGTTGCGACTTTTTTAAATGATCATTTTGTAGCGATCAAAGTGGATCGTGAAGAATTTCCTGATATCGATAATTATTACCAGAAGGCCGCACAACTTTTTGGAAGTAATGGAGGATGGCCGCTGTCTGCATTTTTACTTCCGGACACCAGACCGTTTTATGTCGGCACTTATTTTCCATTAACATCAAAAGATAATGCTCCTAATTTTCCGGATCTGATCCGTGAACTTAGACGTGCGTATGATAACGAAAAAGAACAGGTAGAAAAAAATGCGGTTCAGGTTACAGAAGCAATAAAAAATGGATCGACTCCTCCGGGAGAAGTTCAGTTCGAAGGACACTTCCCTCACCCGAATGGAATTTTAGAAGCTGTAAAAGAATTTTCTGACAAAACCTGGGGTGGATATGGAACGTCTCCGAAATTTCCAACTTTCGCTTTTTACGAATGGGCCATTGAGCAAATGCTTGAAGGGATGATTACAAAAGAGCACGGGGAATTTATTATTAATTCATGTGAGCGCATGCTGATGGGAGCGATCAACGATCACGCCCGCGGAGGAATGCATAGATACTCTACTGATGAAAAATGGTTAGTACCTCACTTTGAAAAAATGCTTTATGACCAGGCCGGATTTTTAAGAACGATGACGAAATTAAGTCTCGTCTATCCAAGCCCGCTGGTATTCGACAGCATGATCAACACTCTTGATTACCTGGAAAACGAAATGCTTTCTGATGACAAAGACGGAATGAGACATTTTTTCTCTGCTCAGGATGCTGACAGTGAAGGTGTTGAAGGATTGTATTTTACTTTTTCTGAAGCAGAGTTTGAAGACCTTATCAACAGCAATGATGATGACCAGGAAACTCTCGGCAAAAATATGGATAAAATCAAGAAGTGGTTTCAGATTACTGAAAAGGGAAACTTCGAACACAACCTTAATGTAATTTCGATGAATCCTGATTTGAAGGAAGAATTTTACCAGCAGGAAAACTGGGACATGGTGAGAAAAGTCAGACGTGCCATTCTAAACGAAAGAAAGGAACGTATGCCACCTGTGACAGACAACAAAGGTGTGGCGAGCTGGAACTTCATGTTGATTTCAGCGCTGGTGGATGTTGTTCAATACTCACAAATTGATGTCATCAAAAGAATGGCATCTAACTTAATTAATACGACAATAGAAGGAATTTTTAAGACATTCTTAACGAATGCTGAAACCGGCATGAAGATGAGACATACAACGACCGTAGAATTCTCTCATCCTTATCTGGAAGATTTTGTTTTCTTCGCTGAATCTCAACTGAGACTTTTTGAAATTTCTGCCAATGATGTATTCAAACAGAACTTTAAAGATGCCCTACTGTTTGTTTCAAAAGAATTTCTGGATAAAGATAAAATGTTAACAAGAGCAAAACTCGCCGAGCATTTCGAGATGTACCCTAATCAGGAGTACAACCTATTTGATGCTTCTTTCAAATCACCGGTAGCAACATATATTCAGTTGATGAGAAGAGCGGCCGTTTTATTTGGTGACAGGGATTATTTAGATACGATCCTTGGGTTAAAAGACACTGTGACAAATACTGTTTTAAAAGTGAATCCGGTTAGTGCTGGTGAAAGTTTAAGGGCGCTTACTTACCCGGCAGAAGCATTTCGTGTAATGAAACTTCCAAGAGCATGGGCGCAGAGAGATGACTTTATTAAGTTCATTCCTTATTTCCTTCCACGTTTTGTTTTAGATTATCACGATATCGCGGACACGAATGAGCCGTTTGAAATCTGCACGATGAATGCGTGTGAAATGAAAGGCAATGGCTTTGAAGAGTTCACACGAATTCTAACGCCGGCACAGGAATAAAAAATGACAGACTTCAAACCACTTTCGGGAATGAAAATCATTGATCTAAGTCACAGGTTACCAGGTCCTTTATGCGGACAGGTTTTAACCGGACTTGGAGCGACTGTTACAAAAATTGAAGACCATAAATTTCAGGACCCGTTTTTATCAGGGCTCTTTGCCCAGTTCGATTCGAGTTTTATTTCGTGGTATGAAAATTTAAATAACGGCAAAGTGATTACCCGGTTTGATTTTAACTCTGAAGCTGATCAGGAAAAAATCAGGAAGCTGGTTTTAGATGCTGATGCTGTGATTATGGGGCTTCCGGAAAAGACTCGCGAGAAATTAAAAATTACAGATAAAGATTTCAATTTAAAAAAACCATTCGTGGCAATTGAACTGCTGGCCAGTCGTCGTGAAAAAAAATCCATGCACGATTTAAACGCCATGGCGATGACCGGTCTTCTCTCGCTTTATGTAGCGGGCAGAACGGATAAAATTATTGATCCGCCTTTTCTTCCTATTGCCGGTATTAACTTCGGCCATAAAGCGGCGACAGATCTTCTGGCGGCGTTTATAAAGTCATCGAGAACTAATGAAGTCCAGTTCGTAAAAACTTATATGGATGAAGCGACTGAAGAGTTACTGGGGATTTTCTGGCCGAAGGCCGATCGTGATTCAGGCAGAAAAAAATTCTTACATAACGGAATTTATCCCTGTTATTCGCTTTATCAGACAAAGGACGCCAAATATGTGGCCCTCGCTGCTGTCGAAGAAAAATTCTGGCTGCGTTTTTGTGAGATCTTCAAGGTTAAAACGACCCTCGATCGCTTTCATCATTCAGACTCATCACTCTTTGATGAGATTGCCCGCGTGATAAGTAGTTTCACTCAAAACGAAATTGCAGGTTTGGTAAAAGATGAAGATGTCTGCCTTTCTGTCATTTCATAATTCTTTTGGTATCAAACTGGCCTGCTTTAAATAATGGCCCTACTTCGATTCAATCCAAAACTACCTTTTGACACCAAAAGAGTCGGATATTGCCTTATTCCCGAGCAAATTAGTTGGCACGAAACCTGTATTACTAACTTCCAAGAACTACCGGTCATGGATGATTGGAATAATCAGGAGGTCATTTATGAAGGGACTCATTCTTTTTGCAGCGTTATCTTTTCTATCACTTGGAGCACAGGCATCAGAAGGACTTAAGGCACAGGACGTTATCGCACTTAAGACGCACTCGGGAAAAACTATTAAAAATTTGAGCTTGCAAGAAAGCACTAAGGTGCTAAAATCATTGGAAGCTGATGAGAACATCGAACTTCGCGATGAAATCATCTACCCTGAAGAAGTTTCAGAGCTAGTAGTGAGCAAATTGACAAAAGCTAGATTAACTGAGAAAAGACCGAATCCGAATGATTATAATTAATTTTTAGGACGCCAATCCTAAAATCCTCCGAAAGGATAGTGTTTGTTGTTGTGTGAAGGGCCCGCGAAAGCGGGCTTTTTATTTTCTGCAGACCACTCTTAGTAAATCGCACTCACCATTTTCATTGTGAAATACCATTCCTGGACTAATCAAAAAATAAATTATTTTAAGGCCTGACTCCAGAATTTCGCGTTCCAATTCAAGTGCAGTAGGCACATGCTTGAAAGGCAAATGGACATATTTATAGGATTTTTGAATCATCATTTCTGCACAAAATAGACCGTCCTCCCCAAGAGCATTATAGATATTTTTGAAGGCCACTTCTCTCTCGCTGTAACCTTCAATGCAATGAAGACAATGAGAATCAAAGATCAGATCAAACTTTGATTTACCAAAAGCATTGGGAGTCGTGAGATCAACCACTAGGTAATTTATTGTTGTATGAGATGGCGTCTTCTCAATGGCCACATTGGAAAAATCAACAGCGATTACTTTTTCTTTAACTACATTAAGGTCTTCAAAAATAGATCTTGTACCACAACCTAAATCGAGAATTTCAGGTTCTGATTTGAGTAATCTTTCAAAAACAACACTACGGTAAAACTCAATCAGACTTGCGTTTGATTGATCTCCACTGGCCGTCTGAAAATAGTGATTAAAGTGTTCCAATGAATTCAAAACGTGAATCCCTTGAAAAAGAAGCCGGTGAATTTCCGAGTTCACCATCAGGAACAATTCCTCTAAAGTAAGTCACCCAGTAGTCATAATTTTTTTTGTAGCTGATGGGAAGTGGAACAGTTTTTTCTGTTAAAAAATTATCTAGAAATTTTGCAATGAACTCCGAGCAGTAAAGAAGCTCAACTCCGTTTGAATTAAAATTGTTCCATAGGTATTTAGTATCAAAAGGTGCGTTTTTGTATTTTTCATTGAAGACATCGAGCATGTTTTTTTCCAGCTCTGCTCTTTTTTGTGTAGATAAATTTTTAAATTCTTTCGGGCGAAAAACAGAAACTTTCGTACCCGGAGTCATGGTCTTAGAAAAATCTGCAAATGAGAAAAGATCGAGTCTGCCAAGAGACTGTCCAATTTTTGTATTTCCATCTTTATCAATAACGACAACACCGGAGTGAGAGAACGCCGAATCAGTTTCCGATTCAATCATACGGCACTCATAGCAGTTAAATGAAATGGCCATAACATCGCCGCCATGAAGGTCAGACAAAGTTAAAGCAAAAGTGCTTCCAGCAAAGGCCATAACAAAGCTTAAAAATAGTGTTTTCATAGGGGGCACCCTAACACAAAGGCCCTATCATTGCCCACTTTTTATGTCGGGTATCCCCTTTAATTTATTATTTTATCTTATTAAAATTTAAGGCCCGGAGAAGATAATACCGAAAATATAAGTGGTGGAAAAATTAGGGAACTATAATAGATTTATGCATAAACTTAAATGCTTACTATTCATATTATCAATAGCGACGATACAGGCTACCTTTGCTCAATCTGATTCTATCAGTGGAGCGGTTGATGCCAACATGTCAGCACAAAGAACGGCCTGTGATAAAAATACGGCGATGGTATGGAGTTCGAAACTAAATCGTTGTATCGGTAAGCAGGCGGCGGTTAATGCGAGAAATGAAGCTATAGCTTGTAATGCTCTTACTGATATTTCTTCACGAGAAAAATGTCAGCTAAATATTGCCGAAAAAAGTACAGGCCTATCTGGCGATCCCAATTCACTAAATCAGGGAAATCTTGGAAAGTCAGCAATCATGAACGGTGTTGGTTCGGCCTATGCACTTCTCGGAATGATTAACAGTCTTGGGTCTTCAAAAAAAGAAAGTCTATGTACTTCAAAAAAAATATACGGCTACACGGCGCTTGCTGGAACTGCCACTGATATTTGGCTAAAGATCAGGGCCAGAAAAAAAATGAAAGAATTAAACGATAAGTATAAACTGGATGCTGCCAATTCTCCTTATGAAGCACAAGTCCGTGCACTTCAATATTTAAAAGAAGAACAACAAACAGTTCTAGATATTGCGAGTGCTGAAAAAAAGAGAAACATGCTTTTGATTGCGGGTTATGGTGCAGCTACGGCGATGGCGATTTATGAATGGGCCGCACCTGAATTGAATGAGCAGTGTTATGTAAAAGAAAAAGATGCAGCAAAAGATTCACAAGCAACAAATAAGTGTACTGACGGTCAAGGTTGTTTAGATGCTACACCTGATCAGTGTGTGAAGGCCGGAAATTGTGCTCCACCAACTGTACCTGCAGCTCAGGCAGCTGCTCCGGTCGCTGCTGCTCCGGTCGCTGCTGCTCCGGTCGCTGCTGCTCCAGTCACTGCTGCTCCAGTCACTGCTGCTCCAGTCGCTGCCGCTCCAGTCACTGCAGCTCCGGCCGCTGATCCAAATTATAGGTTTAGTAATGAAAGTAATAAAGGAAGTTATGACCCGAAAGTGTATGAAAGGGCCCAGGAAATGCTAAAGAAAAATGGCCTTAAACGCACCGATTTAGATGATAATCGAAAACAATTATTTTATGATAATTCACATGCATATCTGCATAGAAATCAATCCGAATTGATTACGCAAATTATTTATCGTTGCTCCTCTATTTCTTTAAAAGGGAGCGCCTCGTGATCATTAAATTTTTATTATTTTTAATTATTAATACTTTCCTAATTAATACATTGTTTGCGGGAGCTACCGGCGAAGTTTTAAGTAATACAGCAACAGGAACTGCTACCGGTTATGCCTCGACAGCGGCCAGTCAGGCAGCAGTCGAAAAGGCATCACCTGGATTCACAGATAGTATTGGAAAATATTTTGATAGCCCTCAAGGGATTGTCGTAATGGCAGGAATTTCTACAGTCTACTCTACAGTTTTATATAATGGAGCAGCTGAGCAAGAAAAAGAATCTCAGGCGAATATTGCAAAAATTGATAAAATTATTAAATCATATTCAGACTCATGGAGTGCATTCTGTCCCAATGGCAGAGATAAATTAGAAGAGCCTTCTTGTTATTGTTATACGGCCGATGGAAAACAAAATGTAGCACGTTCTAACTCGCAAACTTGTACAGACTTATGGAATAAAAATAAATACAAGTTAGATGGTTCAGCAGCAAACTATAATATTGCACAATTTGTGGATGATCCCGCCGGATGTGTGGCCCTAGACGGTCAATTTGATGATGCCTGTAAATGTAAAAAACTTGTAAATGCAAAAGGACAAAATGCCTGCTTAAAATCTACTTCAATCAGTTTGCCTGCTGGAATGTCCACTGCAATTGGAACAAGTACCGGCTTAAAAGAAGTAATGAAGACTGCAGTTAATGCTGCTAATGGAAATCCAAATCTTGGAGCATTATCAACTGGAGTATTAGGAGCGAAAGCTATTTCTAGTGACCGTTTAACAAAGGCAATGCTTTCTTCTTTAGGTAGTAAACTTGGTAAAAATCCTCCGGTTTTTGCTAACCAAAACAACGTAAATGCACTTACTAAAAAAATCTTTGGTGAAAAAGCAATGGCCGCGACGATTGCTAATTCAAAACCATTAGGTTCATACGCATCTGCTTCCGCTTCAATGGATCCAAAAAGTCAGAAAATTCTTGATGAAGTAAAAGCAAAAAATGCACTTGATTTTACCGGAAGCGGTAAAGGATTAGGAACAAAAGGTGCAAGTAAAAAATCGGCAGATCTCAATTTAAATTTTGATGGTGGTGGAAATACAAGTACAGGCCAGGTGCTGGATAATTTCGCACCGGAGAAAAATTATAAATTTAAAAACAGCGACATCGTGACAGATAATAAAGCTTCGATCTTTGAGATTATCTCAAATCGTTATGTTCAGTCTGGATTAAGAAGATTGTTCGATGATGAAACGAAATAAAAATCTCATTACTCTTCAACAAATTCTTCAAGACCTAAAGCTTTCATCCACTCTGCTGTGGGTGCAATAAGTTTTCTTGCTTTTAAGTCCATCATTCCTATTGAGATCGTAATCATAGAAGCGACTTTGCCGTCTTCCTTAATCATCTTTTGATCTAGCTGCATGACAAATTTATTTCGCATTTCAGGTCGGGCCTGAGAAACGATTTTGATTCTTTCACGAAGTTTTAATTCTGCTTTAAAAGTTACTTGCAGATCGAGTAATACCGGGCCGATTTGAGTTGAAAGAATTTCTTTCAGCCCAAGATTGTTTTTAGTAATGAAGTCCCAACGTGCTTCTTCGTATAGTGCCAGGTATTCGGCGTTGTTTACATGTCCGAAAGTATCAAGGTGGTGTTCCAGGATTTGTAGCTCGTATTCGTAGATAGGATTGGCCATAAAATTCCATTTATTTAATGCCACAAAATGAGGGCATTTCATTGGTGTTCTTAAGGCCTTACTTTAATAGATTCTTATTCACATTCCAAGGGCTTATTTTGAGTTTCTAGCTAGTTGATCAATAAACTCAAGAAACTACACGGGTTGACCGATGAGTAGACGTATAATTCTCTAGAGACCTAAAAAATTGGGATGAGACTATGAAAAAACTTTTATTAATTCCACTGATGATAATGAGCTTTAATCTTCTTGCAGCTGATGAATCTGCTGCTCCAGCTCCTCAGCAACAAAATAGAAATGGAACGACTAGCGGCTCAGACTCATGTAAAGAAATGGAAAAAGCTGCTAAACCCTATAATGCTAAAACTAAAAATTTATCATTCCCTGGTTCAGATGAATTAAAAGAATGTGACACACTAGCACGCGGTCATATGAGAAAACTTTACAGCGGAACTGCGAACAGAAGTAATTTTGACTGGGATCTATACATAAAATATGCATGTTGTGATGGTAAAGATGAAAAATGCGTAGACACGCAAACGAAAAAAGCTATGGCCTGTGAATCAGTTGCATACGTACTAAACACATACGGAAGAAACTGGGAAGATGGAGATCAAGTTCGTGCAACAGATACTTCAAGTGCAGCAGCAGCGGCAGCAGCACCAAAAGCAGCAGCAGGTGCAACAGTTGCCTCAATTGCTTCAGCATCATCAATAAAATGTAAATCAGCAGGTATCGAAACTGTTGACTATGAAACTTGTAAAAAATTTCAGGTTCAACTTGATTTGATCGAAGGTGTTCAGGCCGTAGGATATGCAACTCAAGAATTAGTTTATAAAGATAAGGCGATGGATGCTCAGGCAAAATATGCAACTGAACAAAACACAGCAACTGGTGCTTTAAAAGCAACTGGTGAATCTTTAAAACAACAGCAAGACATGTATGAACAAAGAACTGCTGTTGATGCCACAAAACTTGCATACCTTTATTCAATTTATAATGAAATGCCATCAACCGATGAAGTTAAAAAGAAATGCGGTAATCTTACATCAAAATCTGTTTTACCATTCGGAAAAATTGATAAAGAAGTTTGTGAGGAAGCTGTTGGCACTTCAGGTGGATTCCAGATCCTGATGAATCAACAACAAACTGAAGCGATGAAATCAAAACTTATCGGTATCGCCACATCTGCAGGTGCCAATGCCCTGCTTTCAAATTTACTAGGAAAGAGAGCTTCTGATGTAGACAATGCCATTGCAAAAATCGATGCGTTTAAACCAGTCGATCCGTTTACAACAACTGAAGCAGATGCACAGTCTACTTTATGTAAAGCGAACCCGGGTCTTCCTCAGTGTTTGACTGCAGGTCTTGATAGAACTTTTGATACAATGAATGACAACGTCATTACATTTGGTAACGGTGCAACCGGAACTCAATATGGAAATTCTGGTTCACCTGATGGAACAACAGTCGCTGGTGGAATTACTGATTCTTCAGCTCGTACTGCAGTAACACCAGTGGGAAGTATTATTGCGGCCGCCAATCAAGACAACACAATGGAGAAATCCGATGCTGCTAAAGTAACAGCAGGTGGAACAGGTTCTTCGGGTGGTGGCGGTGGTGGATCAGGCGGTGGTGCCGGTGGTGGACTCGCAGGAGGCGGTGGTGCACCTCCTGCTGCAGCAACAGGTGGTGTAGCAGCTGCTATTCAGGGTAAGACTCCTACTTATGGTGGTGGCGGATTCTCTGTTATGGGTGGAAGCGGACTTAATAAGAAAAAAGCAGACGGTAAAGATGAAGGCAATCCATTTGGTAAGCTTTTCGGAAAAGATAATCCTAAAGGTGACGGTGTATTGAATTTCCGTGATATCGCCTCACAGAAAGTTGGCTCAAAGGGAGACAATCTTTTTGATATGATTTCTAAGCGTTATACAAGTGTAAATGCAGATAAACGCCTACTAGAATACGAATTAGCAAAATAAATCCACGTCTTTGTAAGATAATATTTGAATCATTCTGGCCCTATAAACTTTTTATAGGGCAACTTCTCTCAAATCACAGAAAATCATTGTAAAAGAAAATACGAATGTCTTAGAATAATAGATGAAAGATCTGTTCAAGATGAACGTTTCTTTATACTCGCCAACCACAGCTATCAAGGAAGATTGCATGGAAACAACGAACACTCTACTGCTTGCTGAATTTTTTACTGCTACAGGGTACCTGGATCGTTTGCTCTTTGCTTTTACTGAAATGGAAAGACTTCATTACGGGCCACGTGGAAAAAATCAGATTCAAAAATTACTTAATGACTGCTCTAAATTCTTCTGTGAAGAATTTGCAGACTTTGAACTTGAAGCGACTCAATCAGAATGGTCACAGTTTAAATCACAATTAAAAACATATCACACGGTTATTGAATCTTTTATAAAGGCCCCTTTTAAAAGCGGCAAAAAAGAAACGATGGTCGTGAATTATATCAATCTTATCTACCGCAACAGTTTTGAGATCCATAATTTTGTTCTGGAATCAACAAATCTTGAAATTCAATACCCGCGTCTTGGACTTATACAGGAAGAAAATATTCCTACTATTACCATGGCCGAAGAAGCGACACGCGCGCCGCTTTTTTTCCTTGATGAAAAAAAACTACAGAATTACGGAGACGATAAAACGACAAAAAATTCACCACTGGTTTTTTTAGAAATGAAGCGTGAAGAAAAATACGAATTTTATCTTCACAAAGGACACTACTTCATTGCTCAGAAAAATTATGAAGAAGCAAAAACTAATTTTTACCGCGCAAGAAACTATAAAGAAACCGCAGAAGTACTAACTCTTCTTGCATGGTCTTATTCACTTCTTGGTGAAAAAGCGCAGGCAAAATCATATTGTTTAAGAGCTGTGCAAATCGATTCTCAATACGGGCCTGCTTATAACGATTTTGGAAATTATATCCTTGCTGAAGGCCAGGTTCAGGAAAGTCTCAGATGGTTTGAGCTCGCAAAACGCGCTCACAATTACCAGAACCGCGAGTACCCATACATTAATGCAGGAAGAGCTTATGTTCTTTTAAAAGATTTTGACCAGGCATTGACTGAATTTTCTCTGGCATTAACAATTGCTCCTCATCATCATGAACTTCATGAAACTGTGGCAAAACTTAAAATCAGCCTGGAAAAAGCACAGCCTCAGTTTACAACTACAACTAAAGCTACAGAGACCCGAGGTCCTGCACCACTCAATTCATAAACGGACACTAAAATGAATACATCAGAGCTCGATCAGTTTTTAAAAACACTTTTAAAACCCGAGCTCTTTGATGATTATTGTCCTAACGGCCTTCAAGTTGAAGGAAAATCAGAAATCAAAAAAATTCTTTTTGCTTTATCGTCTACCCGGGAATCGGCCGAATTCGCCGTAAAAATAAAAGCAGATGCACTTATAGTTCACCACGGTTTATTCTGGAAATTTCACGGAACCAGAACTCTTACAGGGCCATTTTATAAAAGAGTTGCACCGCTGTTAAAAAACGATATCAATCTTTTTGGTTATCATCTTCCATTAGATGCTCACACAGAAGTGGGAAATGCCGTCAGCATTGCAGGCCTTATTGAAATGGATGAGCTGCAGCCTTTTGGAAATCATAAAGGTGCATTCACCGGAACTATGGGTGTATTAAAAAACCCGATGTCGGGACTTGAACTTAAAAAACTTTTAGAAAATAAACTTCAGCATCTAGTAAATTATTCAAATCCCCCCGAAGGTAAAACGATTAAAAAAATCGGAATCATTACAGGTGGAGCAAACTCCGAATGGCGTGAGGCCGCAAAACTTGGTCTGGATGCCTATATCACCGGTGAAATGAGCGAACATGATTATCACGAATCACGTGAGTCGGGCATACACATGTTTGCAGGCGGACATCATGCGACGGAAAAATTCGGGATTATGGCCTTAATGAAAAAAGTACAAATGACTTTTCCAGCTCTGGAATGCACTTACATGGATTCAGAAAATCCTGCTTAAACTTTTACTTTAAGGGACAAAGTTAAGATAAAAGTCGCGACTTCTTCAGTTGGACTGATGCTTGGAACCACTGCTTTTATTTCCACAGGAAAATTCATTCTCTCCCCGCTCTTGATTACTTCAGCGACAAATTTTTTGATCTCAGGTATTTGAGTCACTTTAAAGTGAACATCGCCTTCAGCGCGTTTTAAAAAATCTGCCTTAAAATCCTTGAATGATAACGCGACTTTTTTTCCAGAAGAAGTAATTTCATTCATGGCCACTAAACCACCAGCGATATCAGCACCTGTGCATAAAACACCAAAGTACATAGAGTTCAGGTGATTTTTTGTTCTTCTATTGAGAGGAATTTTAATGACACATTCCTGGTCATTCATTGTCACAACACTTGGAGAAACCCAAAAGATGAGAGGGACTTTCATGAAACCAAAAAGTCTGACAAACATTGTGTCCTGATATTTTTTGAGAACATTTTTTCTAAGTATATCTTCAATCATCTTAAATTCCTTTTTTGATTTCCAGAGTTCGTTTATAAGCGGCCGTAAAAGCTCCACCCATAATGTGATCCAGTCCGTTTTTTTCCATGATCTGCAGTGCTTCGAACGTTACACCTTTTTTCGATGTGACCTGTTCACGAAGAGTTTCAAACGAAATATTTTCCTGCACGGCCTTTTCCATAAGTTTAGCACTTCCTAAAAAAGTTTGGGCGATAATTTCGCGGGCGTCGTTACTCGCTCCTGCATTTAATGCAATTAAGTGTTTTTCAAAAAGTCTGGCGTATTCAAATACCAAGGCCGGGCCGGATCCACTGAAGCTCGTGATGATATCCATTTCCTTTTCAGATTTCATCGTGAATAATTTTCCAAGTGCAGCAAGTAGTTTTTTCATATCTTCAGAATCAAAATTGGCGTAAAAAAGATTTGCCCCGAAACCGATGCTCGATGGCGTGTTGGGCATTAAACGGGCCACATGATTAATCTGGAATTTTTTTTCCAGAGCTTCAATTCCGGTTCCTGCAAGTACAGATAAGACTTTTGCATTGCTGTTGAAAGCAAAATTAAAATCCATGAGAGATTGAGGCTTGAAGGCCAGGATATACCAGTCCAGGTCCTTCGGCATATCCACTGCGAAACTTACAAAGTGTCCGCCAAGTCTGTCGGCAAGATCCTTTGCTTTCGTTTTTGAGGGTGTAAAAAAATACAGTTCTAGTCCAGAATTTTCTGGGTAGTTTTTCTTAAATCCTTCTGCAATAGCAGTCCCCATATTTCCGCAGCCAAAAAAACCAATCTTCATAATTAAATCTCTAGATCAAGAGGAGCACCATGTCTCATTGTGTTTACGGCCAGAGATCTTACCCAGATATAATTTAGTGTCTGGTGGTAAAAATCATTCGCTTTTAAATGGTCGCCGGTTGTAAGCATTAATTTCATTCGCTGGTCACTGCGGGCATCATCAAGGAAATGACCTACGTGAGCACCGAAGTCCTCAAGGTTACCGTCGTAAATGATCACAGACAATTTCGGATTGTTAATGGCCTTTTGTAATTCATGAGATTTTGCAAAATACACTTCAATATTTTCTTTTGAAAAACCTGCTTGAAATAATGAATCACGCAAAATCATCCACCACTGGAAAGAAGACTTGTTTCGGCAGGCAATTGTAAGTCCTGTGCCGGCAGCGATGGCAGAAAAAATCTGAATCAGTGTTTTTAATTCAGGCTTATCTGTCACAGCAACAACCAGAGCATGTTCAGTTGATAGTCGGTAGTCGTTGTAACTCAACTGTCCCGGGATCACTCGGTTTTTATGTTCACGTTCAATGAAGCTGATAAAGTTTTTTGATAACCATTTTTTATAATCGCGAAGAGGATCTTTATAGTTTCTATAAATCCCCTGATAGTGGGTTTCAAAACTAGAGATAAAATGCTCCAGAAATTTTTCCATACGGTCAAGTCGCGATTGACTGGTAAGTTTAGAAGGACGCTTTAATTCTATTGGAGAATCATGACCTTCTTCAACAGCAGGACGTGAATCACTTGTGCTTGTTGTACTTGCTTCACCTGTCTGGTGTAGGGCAAGAACATAGTGACGTCCACCAGCTTTAGGGCCGGTGCCTGAAAGTTTAAATCCACCGAATGGTTCAATGGCGACACGGGCACCAGTGATTGTACGGTTGATATAAATATTTCCACTTTCTATTTTAGTCAGAAGATAATCGATGTCGTTTTGTGACTGGCTGAAAATCCCGCCGGTAAGCGCGTAGTCAGTGCTGTTAAACATGACAGCAGCATCATCAAGAGTATCAAAACCTACAATGTGAACGACGGGTCCGAATAATTCTTTTTGTGCAAAACTGTCTTTATTAAGTGCACGGTCAAATGGAAGTTCGATGATTGCAGGGCCAACACAAAAACCTGGAAGGTCATCATTCGATCTGTCGATGACAACTGATCCACCGTAATTGGCAGCTTCATTACTTGCTTCTCTCACCGCTTGTCTCAAACGTTTTTGATCTTCACCAGTAATGACAGGGTTGACTGTCGTATCGAACCTGTAAGACTCACCAACTTTTAAATCAGAAGAGGCCGCACGAAGTCTTTCAATCAATTTATCTTTTAGTGAATTGTGAACAATAACTCTTGAACATGCAGAACATTTTTGTCCAGCGTGGCCAAAGGCCGAAAATAAAATCCCTGAAACTGTTTCATCGAGCTCAGCATTTTGAGTAACGATAACAGCATTTTTTCCACCCATTTCAGTGATGGCCTTAACTGGAAAAGTTTTTCCGGTAAGTTTATTTTTATACAGTCTCTTTCTTGCGATTGAACCAATATAAGTTCCAACTGCTTTTGATCCGGTAAAAATAATTGTCGATGTACGCGGGTCTTTTACTAAATAATCACCTACTGTCTCTCCAACTCCAGGAAGGTGAATCAATACATCTTTTGGAACACCGGATGCGTGCAGAATATCAACCAGTAGCTGAGTAATCAGAGGTGTCTGCTCTGCAGATTTTAGTATAACTGTGTTACCGCAAACAAGTGAACTTGCCACCATTCCGCAAGGGATAGCTATCGGAAAGTTCCAAGGCGAAATAACAACACTTGGTCCGCGGCTTGTAAGATCTGTTAAATTTCTTTGAAGATAAGCTTCTGTACGTGCATAAAAATTTAAAAAGTCGATTGCTTCATCAACATCGGCAAGTGCTTCAGCAACAGATTTTCCAGCTTCATAAACGATCAGAGCTGAAAGCTCATTTCTTTTTGCCAGCATCAAGCTCGCTGCTTTTACCAGTGTCGCTGTTCTGAAAGGCCATTTAGAATTCGCCCATGAACCTTCCATGTAACTCTTATCAATTGTATCGAGAGCAAGGCTTGCGTCTTCCATGTTGGCAAAACGAATACGTCCAACCAGAGTGTCCGGATTAGAGCTGGCATGGATTTCCATCCACTCACCCTTAAGATTAAATTCGTTGTGATAATCTCTTCCAAGACCTCTTTGTTTAAATACAAGAAGAGCTTTTTCTATCCACATTCTTTCGCTGTCGATATAAAGGCGAAGTGGAGAGACGTTAAAGAATTCATCTTCCAGCTTTGAAATAGAAACATCGCGGACAATTTTTCCTTCTTTCTTTTTTTGTTCATGAATTGCGTATGGTGATTGAAGAGTTAAATGTTTTTTATGAGAACGCATGATGGTTAATACTCCGACCTGCGAAGAGTTTTCCATAATACGACGAACTAGGTAGGCCATACCTACAAGCAAACTTCCTACCGGAACGTAATTTCTAGTCGCCCAACCCATTTTTGCAAGAGCAGTTGAAAGAGCTTCGTAAGTCATATGCAGACACTGATGCTCAATCTCTCCGACTTGCGGATATAAAAGCTCTTTCGCAGCTTCTGCAAAGCCGTGATCAGAAAAGTTGTGTGAAGCTAGTGCAAGCTTCAAGTGCGGATGAGATTCTAAAATTTTCAGAATTAATTGTCTAAAGTGAATATCAGTTTCTTCTTTGTTTAAAAATTGAGGAGCATTAAAACTATGAGCATCACCTTCAACTGTTTCAGCATCCCAGTAGGCCCCTTTTACCAGACGAACCGGCATTGGAAGATTTCTTTCCGCTGCAAGTGCGATGATATCCTGAAGATGCTGGTGACCATCGCGAAGATAGGCCTGTATAACAATCCCTGTTGATTTGTAATTTTTTAATTCTGCTGTTTCCAAAAGAACACGTTTGTAGATTTTGAAAACCACATCGCGGTAATGGTAATGTTCAGCATCGATATTGATAAAAACATCTTCTTCTTTTGCTGTTAATAGAATTTCCTTCAGTCTTGGACCTACTAAATTATAAGTATAGTCGAAGGCCTGGGGTTTAAAGTCAGAGCATAGAGCAGAAACTTTAATTGAAACGTGAGCACGGTTAATACCTGCTACGTTCATCTCACCTTTTTTTACGTGTAGTGAAAATCCGCGAACAAGTTTTAAAACTTCTTCTTTATAATGGTCAGCTTCTTTTTCAGAAACAACCAGTTCTCCCAATTGATCGAGAGTTACATCACGACCTGTCTCGCTTAGTGCGCGAAGCGATTTGTCGGCCTTTTCAATGCTCTCACCAGCGATAAAACGTTTCGCCATAACTTTAACTGCGTAACGTACAATCGAAGACAATGGCCATGCAGGAGTCAGGCGTGCCAGATAATAAAATGCTTTGATACCTAAAGTATAAGTTGCAGGAAGAGATCTCTCCTGACCTTTTTTGCGTGCTTTTCTTGCTTTTGAATTGTCTTTTAAGAATCGTGAAAGGGCCTCAATCAGAATTCTTTTTACTTCAGTTCCTTTTTTATCGTGATCTAACGAAGGAAGAATCGCAAGGAACTTTAACAAGTGAATGCGAAGAAGCGCATACTGCGCAGTTAATCCAAGACCGAAATCCGATACATCTTCAAAGAGAGTCGGACGGTATTCATTTAAAAAGCCTAAAAGTTTTTTAACGATCTCAGCAGAGCGCGCTTCGATCTCCTGATACTTCGGATCCTTTAATAAATCCGGAAGTCCATCAACCTTGATTAAATTTTCAATCACAGTCGGGAAATTTTTAACCTGAAGAGAAGCTGCAAGCTCGGCATGCACTCTCATCTCTTTTATCTGTGGAAGATTTAAATCGAGAATCTCACTTTGCTGAAGAACAAAAAGTTCCTGAGAAAGTTTTGGTGTATAGAAGCGTACTTCTTTGCGGTCAAAATAAAAACCAACTAGAAATGGAGTTGCACGGAAAACGAGTTGAATCCTGAAATTCTGATTTAAACTATTCAGGTAAGGAGTGATCGTTTCGATCACATCAGCATTCAACGTTTCTTTTTCCATGAAAATATCGCTGAACTCTTGATAAAAAATTAATTTCCAATCCTGGTGGTCGACTTTAAGAATTGTTTTTAGAAAATCCTCTGGCACTAGTGGCATAGATAAGGCTCCGTAAAGGGATGAAATTTAAAAAATAAGTGTTCACAAAGTTAACTTAAAACGCATGGTTTCACCAATAGTTTTTGGAGTTTGACTAATAGCATTTCTCTCCCTAAAATTTAGTTATGCTATTATCTCTGAGCGCATTTTTATTACTCCAAACCACAGGCTTCAACTCGCCTGCTTTTTCTCAAGTGGCACCTTTGTACACGCTTAAAGATTTGAGTGTTTTAGAGCGCGAAAAGAACTTCGAAGAATTTCTGACTCACGTCAATGACATCCGTCCCAGTGAAAGACTAAAATTGTGGAAAGACATGTACCAGTCTATGGCCCTGGAAATGGTGGATTACAAACTGAAGACAAAAGACTTCAGCATGAAAACTTACAAGCATATTGAGTCCATTGCACGTTCAAGTGCCATGACTGATGATGAATTTTTCCAGTTAAAAAGATCGATGTACGCCAAGAAGTTTTATGGTGAATGTTATAAACAGGCCTCGACTCTCACTTCAAAAGATAAAGGTGAAGGATTTAAAACCTGTGATGGTGAATTAAATTCTTTCTGGTATTTTTCTAAAAAAGACCCGGATATCGGGCTTGATCTGGCAAAAATTGTTGAACTCTATCCAAGTTCTGTGAAGACCTGGCCATTTTATCAGACAGCGGTGAATGATCCTATCTCACCTCTATATTGTGAAAAACCTGATATTCAAAGGGCAATTATCAATAAACTGACTCAGGAAAGTTTTGATAAAGATTTCGACGGGAATTATAAAAATCTCATAAAACGCTTTATTCCGGAAAAATGTTTTGTGAAAGTTGTGGCGCCTTTAAGACTTGCTCTTCAATCGACCATTACCAATGGACTGGAAAAAGAAATGGCGATGAATCTATTGTCTTCGAAAGGTCTTTTATCAAAAGAAGAAGAGGATCTGTATGCGATTCTCTTTCTGCTCGATGGGCCGGTTGTGGGTGATAAAATGAATATTGCGTGGAAAAAGGTTGAAGACCTGAGTTCGCAGTACGCTAAAAGACAAAAACTCCTGAATGAGATAAAAAAACTTCCGTTAATTCCGGATAAGGTTTTTACAGACGCAAGTTTGCCGAGAAATAAGGCCATCATTAATCTATTTGCCAAGAATTTTCCCGAGTATCTTAATTTTTACGGCGAGAGCTGTGTAAATTACCTTGAGAACAAGAGTGAGAGTTCTGGGAATATTGCTTCAAGTGTTCAGTGTAATGAGTTTTTAAGGACTGCCAGAGCGGTTAAAAAGAGTGATAATACTGAATGGGTTTCTGATTCGGTTGATACGAAGTATTCTGCTCTGAAGAAGTAGCTTGAAAAAATGCTCCAGTGGAGCATTTTTACTCCGCAATGAAACAATCAAAAAATTTAACTTCGTATTAGAGTTCAAGCTACCAACCGCTTGTGCTTGAATGACAAAAAAAAAAGCCACCCGAAGGTGGCTTTCTTTATGGAACTTTAGCTTAATTAAAAATTAAGAAAGGTGTTTTCCAACGATCCCTGCAAGTTCGAACATAGTTACTTCTTTTTTTCCAAAAAGTTTAGCTAGTTTGTCGTCTGCAATGATGTTTCTTTTGTTTTTTGGGTTTTGAAGGTTGTGCTTCTTAATGTAGTCCCAAATTTTAGAAACAACTTGTGTACGTGGAAGTGGCTTGTTTCCTACGATTTCAGCAAGGATAGCTGAAGGAGTAAGAGCTTTCATGAAAGCTGCGTTTGGTTTACGAGCAGTTTTAACTTTTGGAGCTTTTTTTGCTTTTGGAGCTGCTGCTGCTTTTTTAGTTGTAGCTTTTGCTGCAACTTTTTTAGTTGCTTTTGGAGCTGCTGCTTTTTTAGTAGCTTTTGGAGCTGCTTTTTTAGTAGCTGCTTTTTTTGTAGCTTTTGGAGCTGCTTTCTTAGTTGCTACTTTTTTTGTAGCTGCTTTTTTCTTAACTGCCATTCGAGGATCCTCCGTTAAATTAGACATGTTGTTGATTGTCTAAAGTTGTTTATAGTAATAGAAACCGTAACTTTTTCTAATTCATTTTCTTTTTTTCGCTGGGAATTTTTTATTTTTCCCTCGAGAAATTCTTCTATAGATAAATTATTGCTCGAAAATTTTCATCATGTCTATAGTAAAAAACGTTTTTTTTTCTTTTTTTTTAACTTTTTCCCTAGGGAGATGTCGAATTCATCTCTTTTTTCGCTGGGGAAACCTCTTATTTAAGAGTTTTTACCCACTCAACGACCAGTCCTTCAGGCCCAAGTTTCCTCGGAGTTTTCTTATATTGATGAGATTCATTCAAAGAATACATTCTAAAATTGTCGATACGACAGTAGTGATAAATCTTCTTAAGTTTGTTTTCGCGGGCCACTTTCTCGAAGAATTCCTTTATAGAATGAGACAGTCCTGCACCCTGGTGATCGATCTTGATGGCCGTGTTCTTCGTAAGGAGTGAATCACTCTCTACTTTAAAGAAGACCGCTGCAACGACCTCTGCATCGCTTATAAGCGAGTATAGCTCCCAACCGTCGGCCACTTCACCTTTGATTTCTTCGAATGTCCATTTGAAGTCTGGAGAATCTGAGAATGCATCGATGTTGTAGTCGTGAATCGACTTGATATCTTTTTCGGTCTTGGCCTTTTTAAAAGTTAACTTCATAGCAATCCTTTGCCGGTTATATATATAGAGAGTCTAAAAATTATAGTGTCGTGATGTATGCTGCAAGATCTTTGAAGTCCTGCTCAGTCAGTTTGGCAATGTATGGAAGCATCTCAGGGTTCTTTCTGACTCCTGATTTGATTTCTGTAAGTTGTTTAAGAAGGTACCAGTCGTGCTGGCCAGACAGGCGCGGGGCCTTTTTTTCTACGATACCGTTAGCGTCGGCACCATGGCACTGGATACAAACTGCAAAGAGTGCTTTTCCTTTAGCAGCGTCTTGAGCAAAGCTCGAAGAAGAAAAAACAGAAGCAAGTAACAGAACAGAAATTAAAGAAAGAGCGCTTTTCATCAGAACCTCATTAAGAAGATATAAGTAAAATAATCTTAAACTTTATGAATTTTACTCTAAAATCTTATTAGACGGCAACCACTTTCATTGGAATGCCCTGTACACCTTGTCTGAATATCTTCTGAAATAAGAATTCCAGACTTTCATTTGCGAGTCCCGGAGGAGCTTTAGTCACCGTCAATGAGTCTTCGTTACAGAAAATTAATTCCCATCCGAGGACCGAAAGAAAATCCTTCGCCCAGATATTTCTTGACGTTAAATTAAGATTTCCCCAATGAGAAATGCCTTCCTCTAATTTCGCAAAATCTGCCTTCATGCGCTTTTTAATCAGACAGGCGATTAGAGAAATTTTAATTTTAATGAGTTTCTCTTCCAGAAGTTCACTTGATTCTTCAAAGGCCGGCAGGTGATTTTCGTCGCGTAAAAAATTTTCGAATTCGCGAAAATTTATTTTCCAGAGCTCGTTTTCGGTTCTGTTACGAGAAAAAATTGCCAGTGCTTCGCTAAAAATAAGTTCGATAGTGTCGGAATTCAGCTTGTGAAATACTGTCAAAATCTTGTCACTTGAATCTAATTCCACCTCGAAATCTTCCAATAAATCAGCTTTTAAATACTGCGGACTTTCAAGAAATCCTTTCGCGCGAATCGAAATTTTATCCAAATTTACTTTCAAGATGAGTTTGCCTTCTTTATAGTGAACACTGTAGAGGACACCATAACATGACAAAAAAACAAAAACATCCTGAAAAAATGCCTGTGATACTCATTATAATCGGCCCGATGAAATTTCCCTGGAAGGTGCTTAAAAAGTTTCTGAGTGTGCCTGATGTGCGCCTTATCTTTATAGACGGAGGCACAGTTCACGCTGATAAATTCAAAATAAGAACTCCGTACTTAATGAAGAATGCCATGGTCATTGGCGACGGTGACAGCAGCAAAATGCCCATGACCATTAAGAAGTCCTCACAGAATATTTCTGACCTGGCGTTCGCTCTGTCAAAATTAAAAGGAAAAATGGCCCCTGAGATTGCTCTCTTTGCAGGTTTTTTAGGCGGAAGAATTGATCACCAGATATTTAATATGGGTGAGATCGCACTTTATTTGAAAAATTTCCCACGCAACAGCGCACCACTTATCCAGCTCGATGATAAAATTGTTTTCGTTGGAACCGGAACACATAAGGCAAACTTTCACGGCGTCTTCAGTCTCGCAAGTTTTGAGCCCAATCAGATAAAGCTATCGGGTGAATGTGAATACCAGTCAAAAAATTGGCTGTCACTTCCCCCTCTCAGTTCTAGAGGGGTGAGCAATGTTGGTTTTGGTGAAATTACAATAGAGACGAAAAAACCACTGGCCATTATCAGAGACTAACGAAGAGGTACAAAAGTCATTTTAAAGCGCACTTCTTTGGAGTCTGCGTTTAAATCGAGAAACTGTTGTCTGTACTTTCCTTCCAGAAACATTTTTACCTGATTGCTGTAAAAAGGCGACATGATATGCCCTGAGTTTCCGGCAGGTAAAATCCCCCATGAGATTTCCGGGTGTGCGAAATCGATAATTCTTCTAGTCGAAGGCCCCGCCTTAACTAAAAAATCTCCTTCGAAACTTGTGACCTTTTGATTATTCACTTCCTGAGTGGCCCCTGGAACCGGGTATGGGCCAAGGTTAAATAGATAATTAAACGGCTTCATTCTGCCAATAGGATGAACGAATTCCAAGGTATGGATTTTCCCCCACTGCCAGCTGTTTTCATC
Organism: Bacteriovorax sp.; assembly: GCA_014378525.1. Classification (GTDB taxonomy): domain Bacteria; phylum Bdellovibrionota; class Bacteriovoracia; order Bacteriovoracales; family Bacteriovoracaceae; genus Bacteriovorax. The sequence continues at coordinate 30,179 of JACMNL010000046.1, read as the reverse complement.
ATTGCCCAGTCTCTTTTTTAAAATAGCGATAGAATTGATGAATGAATTCCTAAAGAGATCTCCTCTATCAAATTTTTTCCACCAGACTGAATCGCGATTACTCAAGACTCTTTTAAAGAAGATGTGACCATTGGGAACTTTTGCGTAAATTTCCTGCTCATCTTTGGTTAAATCTTTCAGAAGCATTTTCTGGATTTCTCTGGTCCACGTGTAAAAAATCGCGGCACCGGCCGAATCTACGTCAGACGTAAGGTTCCAGTTCTTTAGTATTTCCATTGGAGGAAGATATTTTGCGACATCTTCCTGCGAATTAAAATGCGTCTCTTGTAAAAGAGTTTCAAGGATCGCTTTATTTTCAAAATTCATATTGAGCGATTGCAGCTCCATTGTCTGCTCAGGTGACCACAGTTCATTGTGTGATAAAACCGTTTCAATTGTTTTGTAGCGGTCATCAGGCTGCCAGTCTCCGCGCGTTTCTTTCGGGTACCCGGCAGGACGTGAATTAGCTGATACAATCACACCAATGGCGGGATTTTCCGAATGAGGTTTTTCTGCTTCTGTTAGTGTTCCTAAAATTTCATCGCCGCCACTTTCACCGTTTAAAATAAAATCTGTCTTGATTCCGGGGCGTTTTTTCCAGATCTCACCGAAAATCCACCATCCTATATTTTTTTTGTCTGCATAAAGAATATTAAGTCCGGGAGCTTTGCCAGTGGCAACTGCGGCCTTAAATTCATTCATATTTGTAGCGCGGCCCATTTTATATACACTGGTCATCGGATCGTTCTCAGGACTGTAAAAAGGCCATTGAAGTGCCAGAGATTTTTCATTGGAATTGGCATCACCAAAAGCATAATCAAGAATCGGACCGTGATGAGTTTTATACACGGTAAGTTTAACGTCAGGAGATTTTCTTACCTTGATAATCTCTTCCACTTTCGTCATTGGAAGATCTTTTCCCTTAAATTTATAGGTCTCTTTTTTCGGATCTATAGATTCGCGGTAAAGATCCATATCGTCAGTCAGACTCATTGTTAATCCCCACGCCCTTTCACGATTGTGAGAAAGAACAGGAAAAGGAATCAATGATAAAAAATGACCGTAAGTTTCGAAGGTCGGAGTTTTAATATGCGCTTCAAACCATATTCCAGGATGTGCGTAAGAGATGTGCGGGTCATTGGCGAGAATAGGATAACCAGACTTTGATCTGCTGGCCGCAATCAACCAGCCGTTTGATCCTTCAAATAGTGGAAAACCATTCTCGAGATTTTTTAAAATATTAACGACAGTCGTATCAATGTTAAATTTTTCATTCGTCGTTACAATTGTTTGTTTTTCAGGAATTTTTTCATTACGTAAATCGTCCGTAAGATCGCCGCCGATTCTCGTCACCAGCTTGGTTAAAAGTGGCTCTGTCATAATGGCAATACCAAAACTAAACGCCATTAATCCGACAAAACTTTGTCCGTCCACCATCGAAAAAGGTTTTGGAGTTATTCCTAAAATTTTAAATTCTACTGGCATAGGTCCAGTTGCAATAAACTGATTTACACCATCATAATAGGCCGTCATTTCGGCCAGCATTTCCGGGTCAAAAGAATTCTCTTTTAATTTTCTTTCAATTGTTTTCTGCGACTCGGATTTAAGTCCTAAATTTCTAAAAAGTTTATCCGAAGGAAGAGCTTTTTCTCCAAAGAGTTCGGCCAGTTCACCTTCAGCAAGCCTTCTGCTGACTTCCATCTGGAAAAGTCTTTCCGAGGCCATAACGTAACCTAGTGTACGAAAAGCATCGAGATTATTTTTTGCAGTAATATGTGGGATACCATTTTGATCGCGCAGTACTTCAACAGGAGCAGATAATCCCTTAATCGAGACGGAACCACTCATTTGAGGAACGCGCGATTTAAGATATTCGTACCCTGATACCAGCGTTAAAAGAATTAAAAGTGAAAAAATGAATAGACCAATTTTTAATGATCGCTTCTTGCCGGATGATGTTTTCATAGGAATAATCTAAACATAACTATGAAAGAAATTAAACAGAATTCATCACCATCAGACCGCTCGCTATTTCTCGATGCCCTTCGTGGTTTCACTGTCGTTTTGATGATCATCTTTCATTTTTCTTTCGATCTCGATCACTTTGGGATTGTCTCCTTTGATGTGATCCATGCACCCTTCTGGTATTTTTTCCCGCGATTAATTGTTTTTTTATTCTTATTTGCGGTTGGTGTGGCCTTAACTCTCGCTCACAAAAATGGAATTAAGTGGAGGCCATTCTGGAAACGAATATTGCTTCTAGTTTTCTGGGCCGCTGTCATCAGTCTCGTAACTTTTAAATTTTTCCCTGAGAACTGGATTTATTTTGGCACTCTGCACTCGATTGTTGTCTGCTCATTGATGTCACTGCCATTTTTAAAACGCCCGAAAGAGGCACTTGCAGTTGGTCTGTGTTTATTTATTCCTTCCATCGTCTGGGATTACAATTTGCCATGGCTGCAGCTTCCTCATGAGTCGTGGGATTATATTTCACCATTTCCATGGGTAGGTGCGAGTCTTATAGGGATATTTGCCGCGCACAAAGGAATTCATCGACTGGATTTTCCTAATAACCGACTGATTAAATCTCTGAACTATTTGGGAAGACATTCGCTTTTTATTTATCTTATTCACCAGCCAATTCTCTTTGGTTGTCTAATGCTGGTTATGAAGATTATCCGTTCCTAGCTCATGGGCCTTGTGATATAAATGAGCTTCTACTTAAGCAGGAATTTTTCGAGTGAAAAAACTATCTAATATCGACTGGAATAAAGTCGAGCGCTTTCTTGGCAGTTTAAAATTTGCTGTCGTCATCATTCTTTGTTTTGCCACGGCCATGATCATCGGAACTTTTTTAGAATCATACTACGGAACTGATTTCGCCAACCGCACGGTTTATAAAACCACGGCCTTCATGCTGATCCAGTTTGGGATGCTGATGTCGATTATCTTCGCTGCGTTTTTAAGACTGCCTCCGAAAAAAAGACTTTACGGATTTTATACGATTCACGCAGGACTTATTATTGTCGGTGTGGGATCGATGATCACTTACATTGCAGGAGTTGATGGAAGCATAACACTTGCTCCGAATGAACCTAGCCGTCAGGTTATCCTTAATAAGGATGTTTTAAAAATCACTTACCCTGAAGAAGGAAAACAAGTTACAAGTGATCTTCCCTATACTGCTTTCACAACAAAGATCGGTGATGAATATCAGGGCATCAATGTCATGGAATACCTTCCGTTTGCTGAAGGAAAGTTTGTGTGGACTCCGTCGATCAATAAGTATCCGCCGGAAGCCCCGATTCACTCATCAAAATATTTTTTCAAGAACCCGTTTGCTGAAGAAGAAATTCTCCTGACTCTTCACCCGGAATCAAGCGGTGAATTCCAGTCGACGATGAACATGGGCCCGCTGACTTTTAATTATATGCCAGAGAAACTTTCAGACTGTTTTGAAAAACCATCTGCTTCAGGAATTATTATCTGGAACTCTGACAACGGTGAGTGTTTTGTACCGGAGGAAAAAGGATTTCCTGTAAAAGAAACCAGCGCAAAAAATCGTTTCCTGGTTTTTCCTTTAAAAGATAAACTTTTAACATTTTTCCCGGACTTTTCTCCCTACCCGGTTGATTCAAGTTTTCAGACTGACCAGAAATCGATCATCAGAACTTTTTCAAAAAGAATTTTTGAACAGAAACCGAATTTATTTTTATTCGGAAAAAAACTGGCGTTCTACTCTAAAGAAGATAAAAAATGGATCGTTCAGAATATTGAGCTGAAAGGTAAAAGTGTCGCCCTTCCATGGATGGGCGCAGAGATCTCTTTATTAGAGCATCAGGAAAATATGGTTCCATTCCATCTTCCTGTCGCAACGATTCCCATCCAGAAAAATGGTGCCATCATTAAAGGTGATATCCGTGCATTGAGACTGGAGATCATGGGGAAAGAATACTGGGCAACCAACTACTCTCCATTAAGTCTTTTAATCGGCGGAAAAAAAGTCATCATCGAAGTGACGAAAGAAAATTTAACACTGCCATTTGAAATCGCACTTTCTAATTTCAAGATGGATAAAGATCCAGGGACTAACAACCCTGCTTCATATGAATCCTTCGTAAAATTATTTGATGATGGAAAGATGACTGACCATCACGTTTATATGAACAACCCGATGAAACACTCAGGGTTCACATTCTATCAGGCGTCCTACTCACAGGATAGCGGTGGAAATTATAATACAACTTTAGCGGTGAACGTAGATCAGGGAAGACCATTAAAATATCTAGGTTCTTTGATGCTCGTTTTCGGCGGAATCTGGCACTACAATTTAAATAAGAAAAAGAAGAAAAAGGAAACGGTGGCCTAACATGAAAGCTTTAATTCTCATTGCACTTGTTACATTTGGTTTTAGCGCACAAGGTGCAGAAACATATTTTTGTAAAAAAGACCTGGAAACAATGCCGACTCAACAAGGTGGGCGCGTAAAACCTCTTTACGTTCATGCTTCTGAAGCGATCAAAGCATTGACTGGAAAATCTTCTGTTGGAGATCTTTCAGCTGTCGAAGCATTCTGTCTACTCTCATTAAACGGCATGGGACTTCCGAGCGCAGTAAATCTTGAAGCAAAGATTGAACATGTTGATGCCATGAAATTTTTTAATCTTCCAAAAGATGAGCATAACATTCCATACGAAACACTTCTGACAAGAGAAGATGACGTAAGAAATGAAGCCAGAAGTTCAAAAGGGACAGAGTCGTACAAAAAAGCGATGAGCAAACTTTTTGACAACATCTTTCTTTATAAAGAAATCAAGGCCGGAAACAACTGGCTGTTTGCAAATATCCAGGGAAAAGAACTGACATGGGTTCCGCTTACAACTTACTTAACTGAAGAAAAAGTTGTCGCACAAAAAACGCTGACTCCGATGGACCCCTTCCTTCCAGTTCTTTTAAAATCAAAAGCTGATTACGACTCTGCCTTTGGAACAAAATATATTGTTGAATACTATTACGCAAAAGCAGGTCTCGCGAGTATTGCCCTTCTGGTATCTCTCGTTGCTTTAATGTGTCTGGTGCTTTTCAAAAACTTTAAGATCGCTCTAAGTTTTGCAACTCTTTCAATTGTGATTCAAATTTCATTAATCACTTTAAGAGTTATCGTATCAGGACGCGCTCCTATTACGAACATGTACGAAACGGTTTTATTCTCAGGTGCCGGGGCTTTACTGCTTGGACTATTACTCGGACACTTCAAACAGGAAAAACTTTTTGTCTACATGGGTCTTGCTTACAACGTTTGTACGCTGATGATGTTAAATTTCGCCAACGGAATGCTGACAGCAACAATCTCTCCTCTTGTTCCGGTTCTTCGCGACAACTTCTGGTTATCAACTCACGTAACGACAATCATTCTTTCATATGGTGCTTTGGCACTCAGCTGGATTCTTGCCAACACAGTTCTAATCAAACGCAAGCTTGGTAAAATGGACAGAAAAGAAGTCGCTCAACACGAAGAGATTATCTACACGACTCTTAAATGGGGAACGACAATGCTTGCTGCCGGAATTATTCTCGGTGGTGTATGGGCCGATTATTCGTGGGGAAGATTCTGGGGATGGGACCCGAAAGAGACGTGGTCACTTATAGTATTAACTTTATACACAGCTATTCTTCACGGCCGATACACTTCATGGATCCAGCAAGGACGTTTCTCGACAGTAACTGCTGCTGCATTTATGAGTGTTATGATGGCGTGGTTTGGAGTTAATTATATTTTAGCTTCAGGACTTCACTCTTATGGATTCAGTGAAGGTGGTGCGGTATTCTTAGGATGCTTCTTCCTGGTACAAATCTCTATTTTAATTGCGACAAAAGATTATTCGATTGAAACAAAAAAAGAAGCTGAGCCTGCATAGGCCCAGCTTCTTTACATAAAGTTATTTAGAGAAAGTTACTTTTTCGATTCCGATTGGCCCAAGAATTGGCGATTTTTTAGCAATGAATTTCATTTTATTAAATGTGACTTTGTTATTGGCCATTTCAATTTCATTGTTAGTATTTTTTGAAACTTCTATCGTATACTCTTTTCTAGTTCCGTTTACAGCATTGTAAAGTGTATCAAGGTAAAGAACTCCACCGCGCTCTTCATCAAAGTTGTGACTATAAAGTCTTACTGTCACGTACTTATCTTTTTTATTCAGAATGACTCCGTCACCCAGCAAATCATCCATCTTCATTTCAGCACGTTCAACGAGTTTATTGTTGACCCATTTTTCACTCCAAAGATGAGTAATCTTTCTTCCGTCTTCATCCATCTCATAAGTAAGTTTTGCTGTGTCTGAATCAAGATCGCTCGTCACCACACACAGAAGTTTTTCTGTCGCTTGAGAAGCATTAATAAAAGTTGAAAATGCGAAAATAGATAGAGCGAGCGGTAACGCTTTTGTTAATTGCATGAAGTCCCCCGTATGTTTGGTACGAGGACTTCATCGGCAAATAATTCCTGTTTCTAAAAGAGATGTTTCATCTGAGCAACATACTCGGGTTTCTTCATTCCCACGAGAACGTAATCAAAACCATAATCTAGATAGGTTTCAACGGCCATGACAGCAAATGGTTTATCCTCCTGCTCTGGAAGTAATCCCACTTGAAGCGCCTGATTTTTGAATTCAATCGCTTTAGTTGACAAGTTTCTTCGGGAATAAACCTGTGAGTACTCCATCAATTCATAAAATGGTTTTGACTCGAGGGCGGTTAAACTCTTTCCCCAGATGCGGGCAACGAAAGGAAAGATATGATTGAAATAAACCTGCTCTACAGCGTCCGGAGTTGGAAGTGAGTTCCACAATGTCTTGAACTGGGAAATGACCTCTACGTCGTCAAAATCATCTGCAGTCGTTGTTTCATCACTGGACTCAGTCCACTTAGTTCGAAGTATATTCATGCACTCGGTATATTTTTCTTCAGCTTTTTTCTCGTCCAGATTTGCATACACATTTTCATAAGTCGCAAAACGGACAAGTTTATTATGAGTGAAAGCATTCAGTGGTCTGTTGATCACGCTTATAAATCCATGTCTCATGCATAACTCAAGCAGGCTTTCGTCACCGTACTCACCGAGTTTTTCAAGTGCCCCGATTTCAATCAGGTTAAACGGGAATTGAACCATTTTAAAATTTTTAGCTTTGATGTCAGTTAAAATTCCGATGATCACATTTAAGTCTGTCACCTGCGGGTCATCAATGGGTAAAACAAAATTATTCGAACTCACTCCATAAGCTTTAATGCGGCCGGCAGCTACTTCTTCTTCACAGTAAATAAAGGCCTTTTTTAATCGCGCATAATATTCATCTTTTGAAGCACCTTCAATTTGAAAATAGTATTCTGGATTGTGGAGAAGAAAATAATCCACCGATTCAAGCTTCATTCTTTTCAAACTTTGATCCAGCTGACTCTTTAAAAAATCCGGATGAATTGAGTGCTTTAAAGTATCACCGAGATCAACCAGGTCTTCGAGTGCAAAACCATCTGCATTCAGTTCTTCCAGTGTCTTTAAATTTTTTCCCTGAATATATCCGGCCTTCGTGACGATTAAAGGTTTAAACTCCGGGTGCTCGCTTAACACTGCACCGATTAATTCTTCTGAATCACCATTGGTATAATTTGAAGATGTATCAATTAACGAACAACCTGCTTTAAGCGCCTCAATAAGAGCTGCCTTATGCTCAGCTGACTTAATACTCACACGGTAAGATCCAAATCCCACTTGTCCCATTTTCACGATACCTTTTTGAATGTTTTATTTGATGAATGGAAGCGGGTCGCTGATTCTGGTAACACCTTCTCCGCCGGCAACTCCATCATCGTATCTTTTATTACGATAACACTCTCCATTTGAATCTAGAACAAAATCTTCCTGTCCATTGACAAGAATTCCTTCTACTTCAAATGTATTGGCGTTGAAGACCGGAGAACCTGAATTGCCTTCGAAAGAATCGAGGGCCGTCTTAAAAATTGAAACACCGCGGTTGTCACTAACAGGAGCAGACTTTGAAAGCATTAATGGAAGTCCTAATGGATGCCCGATCATAAACACGCTGGCATCATCAGAAATCTTCAATCCGGATTTGTTTAATTTTAATGGAAGACGCTTTGATGCACGCTCCATTCTGATTAAAGCATAATCATGGTCATCATTACTTTCAGATTTTAGTACTTCTTTGCAGCTGTAAACATTGTGAGACAATACTACATATCCGTTTCTGGTCTGGTTATGAGAGTCCACATCAAAAATTATTTTTTTAGTGGCGCAGTCTTCTTCATTCTGGAAACAGTGTCCTGCTGTCGCTATGACATCAGGAGAAACTAAAAATCCCGTACAACCGCTGACTGAAGGTCTTGTGACAAAGTTTTCAGTCACACACATATTCACATTTTCTTTCAAAGTTGCAGCTTTAATAATAGTTCTCAAAAATCCAATGTCGAGAACGTCGATTGAAACAATCAAGGCCACGGAGTCAGCAAGTTTTTTTATTTGATGATTTGATCCTGATGTGATGAGTTCGCGGTCATCGGCCCCGTATATGGCATCTATACCGGGATTTAGAACAGGCAGTTTTGCTTCAACAAATGAAGTCAAAAAAGTAGAACTAAAAAGGCATAAAAAAAGGATCTGGCGCACGTAAAACTCCCTTGGGGTTTGCGAGACCAGATCCTATCATTAAACGCCATTTTCTAAGCTATGTTAGCAGTATTCTATGAAATATTTATCCGGTTAGTGCTTCAATTCCTTGATGTTCGTGATTCTCGTTACGTCTTCCCCACGACATTCATTCATCTTACACACTTTAGGACGAGTACAGTTCTGAGTCGGGTCCCCTTCGTAGTCTCTTTCTCCGCGTACTAAGATCCCTTCAACGATGCCTGTTTTTGTATCAAAAACTGCCGAGCCGGAGTTACCGCCAAAAGTGTCCAGGTTCCCCTGAAAAAAGTATTTATTTTTGTTATCACGAACGTTGGCACCATCAGAAATTTTTGTCGGTAGTCCTGACGGATGGCCGATAACGACGATTCCTGAAGTGTCGCTGATTTTTCCAGATGATCTGACTTTTAACGGAAGACGTCCTTCAACCTGACGATCAAGTTGCACAAGTGCGTAGTCATTCAATGTTGTTCTATCAAGTGTGCGCGAAATAATTTTTGTACATGTATAAATGTCTTTTGCTGGAATATTATATGAAGATTTTTCGCCGGCATCATTCGAGAAACCAAAAACCCATTTATATGACCCACAGTCATTCATTGTCTGGATACAGTGTCCGGCAGTTACAAGAAGATTATCTGCCACTAAAAATCCTGAACAGTTTGCAGCGACCATTTGTTTTGCAAAACGTGCATCAGAGCAAACACCGTCATCAGCAAGAGTTCCGCCGGTAATATTTGAAGAGCCGTCGGCCTGAGCTTCTACCTGCGAATTCGAAATCATCGCGGCAGTTGAACCTGCAAGGGCCTTATAAAGTGGATTAGGTGAATCGTAAATATCTCTTCTGTCATCATCACCGTAAACGACTTTTTCTGTCGCGAATGATGAAAAAGAAGAAATAGAAAGTGCTAGTAACAAACAGCCTGTTAAAATTTTCATTTAGAGTCCCTCCATAGAACATTAATCTATGATGATAAAAAAACCCAGACATGACAAATAAAAACGGCACCCATAAAGGATGCCGTACTAAAAAACCCAGGGTATAGAATTCTTTATTGTAACGTTAATCCATCGAATGGGTTCATGTACTGAACTTTTAATTGTCTCATACCATCGCCTTCGCCCATTGATTCGAAGTACCCATAAAGAGCTCCTTCAGTAATTTTTTGATTAGCGTAGTAAGACTTGATGAAGTTTCCAACAGTATCCTTAATCGATGCGCTCATTGGAACAAAACTTAATCCAAGTTGAGCAAGTGTTAACATAACACGCTTTCTTGCGATTTGTGTCGGGCGGTCGTAGTTAAAAGCAACTGCCGGACGGTTTTGAAGCATAGACTCTTTATCGAAAAGATTAACAACAACTTTTTCATTGTTAAAAGTAACTTTGTTGAAAGCGAAGTTCATTCTTTCATCAACACTTGTATAAAGTGTTCCTGCTTTTGTTAAGCTTGTTGTAGCTGCTCTGAAGTTTCCGTAGAAGTTATCCACTCCGTACTTCATCCAGTTTCCTTTCGCTGCTGATGATTCCCAGAATGCATACCAAGGAATACGTGATTCATAGATTGAAGACCAAACCATATTTACTTCATCGTGAGTTAAACCAAGTTCTTTCTCATCGAAGTTTTCAAGGTAATGAAGAAGCATATTCTGGTGGAAGTTTCTTCTTTCAGTAATTAGTTTTTCAACCTGTACCACGATGTAGCTTACAGTGTTCAGAATTGGAATATTGCTTAATCTCTTTCTTGCGAAATCAAGCGCCCAGCTTACAGCTTTGTAAGTTACGTTTCTTTTGTAAAAGAAAGTCGGGTCCTGAACGTTTGCAAGTATCGTTGGATCTAACATAAGGATTGCGTCTGTTAACTTTCCTTCATATTTAGAAACAACTTCATTGAATGCAGGGTTTGTGAAAACTCCTTCAACATTAACAACAGCAAGTTGCTTTAATGAATCAACAACAGACTGAACGTAATTATCGTAATCAGCTTGCGTGTATCCATTTGCAAGAAGCATTTCACGGTCTTCATCAAGGACAGCTCTAACTTGCGATTCGTACTCACCGCTCGCCAGAGTTTTTGCCTGTAATGACTGCTCTTGTACAAGTTGCGATTTTACCATTGCAATGTACGGAGCGACTTCAAACTTCACAGGAAGAGTTCTGTCTCTTATCCCGATTAGTTTTCCATCTTCAGATCTTATAACTTGAAAACGTTTATTAAATGCGTCTGCTGATTTTGCGAAAGCTTGAGTTGTGCTAAGAAGAAGCACACACAGTAGCCCCACTGTAAGTGAGATTGATTTCATTTTTCCTCCAAATTGAAAAACGTCGTGTAACTAAAATCAATGTTAATCGGAATTTGAGAAAAGAATCGAATGTAAGAAAATATAATTTAAAGTGAGATTATTTTGACACTTGATCGAGAAATGCTCCGGTAGAGCATTTCACTTTGTTAATATTGAGTTCGATCAAGCTTAGCTTCAACTTCATCCCATAGTGCGCTTCGTAATTTGAGTGATTGAACGCCGGCGATGCGTGCTTCATCCCATTTTTTTTCGTCATTTCCGCAGAGAGATTTCAAACAATCTTCTGCCTGATGAGAATGTTCACCACCATCGATATCAATGTGACGTTGAAGATAATATCTAAGATTTGGAAAATTAATTTCTGAACGACTGTCAAAATTTTGAGTAAAGCCCCCCAGTATAGAAGTAAACATGTCGGGAATTAATTTCTCGCGACCGAAGAAAAATGCAGCTGCTACTTCATGAATTTTTCCTTTCATCCCGAGTTCGAGATTAAATTTTACAAAGTTTTTTTCGGCAGGAGTACAAACACTGTAATCTAAATTTTTAGAAAATTTTAAAAGTCTTTCCGGGTTTGCTTTTAAGTCTTCCATCGAACGAATATAAAGTGTGAAGTGATCACATGCGCGCCCTTCAAGATCCTTGTCACTTTCTTCACCGAGAACAATCTCATTTATTAAACGGACAACATTTTTTGGATATAAACTCGGGTTCCACGGAATTTCCACACACGTAATATCTTTTTGCAGGCGCTTTAAAAGTGACATGAAATCCCACACTGCAAAAACATGGGTCTCCATAAAAATTTGTAGATCTGATTGAGTCTGGATTTTTTTATATAAAGAATGGTTTTTTAAATGCTCGTGATGTGAGATTAAATCGGCGTGATTCATAATGGAATTCATGACATTTCCCTATAAAGATTTATAAGGAAGTCATACCACTAAATTTCGAAATCGTCGTATGTTTGCTCGAAGCTATCGTCTAATTCTTTTGAAAAAAAGCGGCGCGAAAAATATTGTCCAGCTCTTATAGTACGTATGAAATCGTATTCTTCCAGCTTTCTTAGTGACGAATAGACATCTTCTATGGCCACACCGAGGTTCTTGGCCATCTCTGTATGAGACATCATCTGTGAGATCCCGTGAGTCCTGTGCATGTTGGGAAAGCACCAGACACGGCGGTAGATATACATTAGAACCAGAATTTCAATACGGCTCAATTTAAAATCGACAATGATTTTATCAAAGAATATGTCAGGTATTTCAGATGTTGAAGGCCCGTGGTCCTGACTTCTGGCACCCATTTCCTGAGTGTCATCATGCTTGGGTTTTCCACGATGCTCGGCCAAAATTGAATGTATATCGACCATGATTTTTTCCTGCAGTCTTGTTTGCGATCCTTCGCAAGTAAAAGTCTACTTAGAAAAGTATATCATAAAAATACTAAATGGAAAACATCTAGCAAGTTACCCGTCCGAACTACTCAAGAATTGCCCCCATAAAGTAGAGGTCCATTCCATTAAATGTGCGGGTCTCGTTGAATGAAAAATGTAAACGCTCATAGAAGCTGACGTTTTGAACACCAGGGGAAGTGACGAGATGAACTCCCACGATATCGTTATCACAAAGAAATTTTTTATAATGCTCCACCAGTATACTTCCAAGTCCTTGCCCTCTGGCGTCGAGATGAAAGTTAATATGTAAGTGTGCAGGGAATCTTTTGAACAGGTCTTGAAAAACTTTAAAGCCGGGAACTTCGACAATTTCTGCCGCAGTGATTGAATCGGAGCAACCGCTCAGATACCCTAAAACTTTCTCGCCTTCCAATGCAATAAAAAATTCCTGCGGGTAAAGTGTCTGGTAATCAGCACACCAGCGCTTATAAAAAGCGGCCTTTCTTTCGGGCGATGAAAAACTTTTTAGCGATGAAGAAGTAAAAAAGATATCTTCAACTTGTGGAAGTATAATTTCTTTTTGCGATAGACTTAAATCTGATAACTTTTTTATTTCAAGCATTGCCAAACACTTTTTTGAGCGCTTTATGGTAACGGATATAAGAACGGAGTTCCACCGGTGTCGCTTCAATTTCACTGGCGTCCACTTTAATATTTTCCCAATCACTCCATGAAACCAAGAGTGCATCGTTAGAGTAAACTCTCCACTCTTTTTTTTCTTCCAGGTTTTTCAAATCTTTTAGAACACTGATATCTGGAATTTTTTCAAGGGGTATCTTGGACATTTCAATCAGTTCATCACGACTAACTTTTTTTATATTGTTTATAGACTCATGAAATGATTTTAAATTTTTCAATCTGCTTTCAGGCATTGAAAAAAACTTTGCAACTTCGTGGCCTGCACTTTCGTTCTGTAAAAAAGAATCCACAAGCAAGTCATCTTTGTTTTCAATATCAGGAAGAAACTTAAGAGTTCTCCAGAAATTAAAATTCAAAGGAACATTCAGACCGTAGGCCCCAACCAGATTATTAAAGGCATTAATAAAAATTCCGGGTTTCTTCGACTTCATCATCTCTTCAGTAAAGTGATGCACTGAAAGCTCGCTTAAATCAAATGTTCCAAGCTTAGCTTCAATCGATCCGGACATTTCAAAATTATATTTAATCATGAAGCGAATCAGTCTTAGAAATCTCACTGAATCCAGGAAAAAATCCGGACTCACTTCTTTAAGTGTTTTACTCATCAGAGCTTTCACACCTTCGTAAGGATCAACAATCGTTTCAGTTTTATTTTTTAAGTTAAGTTCAATCCCGACTGCATTCATCGTAAAGTCGCGTCTCTTGAATGACCCTGCATATGTAAGCGATGGATCGAGCTCCGCTCTGAAATGATGGTGAGATGCATTTCCGGGAATCGTGACTTCAGTTCTCGGAGTTGAAAATTCCAGATCATACCCTTCAAAATCAACACGGATGATTTCGTAAGGGAGTTCTGTAAAATTAATTTTTTGATTTTTTAGAAAATCCTTAAGCTCGCTGATCCATTTACCGCGAAGTTCAAAATCCAGATCCTGGCTTAAAAAAGTTCTATCGAGAAGATAATCTCTCGGCGCCCCTCCAACCAGACACAATTGAAAACCCAGCTCTTCAATCTTTTGAAGAAGTGCTATAAGTTCAGTGCTGAATAGGGAGGCAATCGTCATATCTTAAATGTATCACGATGTGACAGGAGTCTATCAAGAGTATTTTTGATTCTTACTAAATTTTCGGACTCTTTATGATAAGCGATGAAAAGTTTACCGTTAGAGACAACAAATTCCTCTCCAAGCGTTAAAACTTTATCTTTGAAGTAAGAACGGTTTAAAACATGGCCTGGAACTACGGCAACGCCAAGACCTTCACTCACGGCCTGTAACATATGCCCGTGTGAGTTCACAGAAAAGCGCACGTTAAGTTTTTTAGGCACGGCCTTAAATTTTGTACGACACCACTTCATGAATAAGTGATCATTTTGTTCAAATAAAATCACCGGAATTGTTTCCAGCATTTCAAGCGTCAGCTTTTTATTAAAAAACATATCTTTCATCTGCGCCGGAATAACCAGAGTTGTTTTTTCTTCCATAAAAAATTCACGTTCACCGTGAACTGGAAGATCATCTTCAGGCATGATGAGAATATCTAATTTATTATTTTCGAAATCGGCCAGAAGGTCTTCCTGGTGTCCCATGCGAACAGATAACTGAAGATCCGGGTTTTCTTTCGCGTGCCAGACAACTTCTTTAGCAAGCCATGTCTTCCCGATTCCAGTTAATGTTCCAATACGAACCTTACCCTGCATTGTATTTTTATCACCCTGGATTTCTTCTAAGGTATCTTCCATTGTCTGAAGAAACTGAGTTCCAAGTGCGTATAGTTTTTCGCCTTCAGTAGTTAAGACAACCGTCTTTCCTGAGCGCTTAAAGATCTTAATTTCGAGTTTTGATTCCAGGTTCTTAATCGACTGGCTGATCGCTGATTGAGTGACGCCAAGGACTTCAGCAGCTTTTGAAAAGCTCTTAGCGCGGGTCACGGCCACTAATGTCTGGAGTTGAGATGTTTCTATCATAATAGGCGTATTAAAATAAAAAGATTGGATTCTGGCAATGATCAATATGACAGCATGAAGTTTTTATAGATAAAAAAGGGCCGCTATAAAAGCGGCCCTCTTTATAAAGTAAATTTTGAAAACTAATTACTCGGCCTGAGCAGCTAGCTTGTCTTTTCTTTCAGCGATAACTTTCTCAGCAACGTTGTTTGGACATTCACCGTATTTCGCGAATTCCATAGTGTACGAAGCCTTACCTGCTGACATTGAACGAAGAACTGTAGAGTAACCGAACATTTCTGATAACGGGATCAGAGCGTTGATTGTTACTTCACCTGTATCGTTAGACTCAGACGCTTGAATGATCCCTCTTCTTGAAGAAAGGTCACCAATAACGCCCCCTTGGTATTCATCTGGAGTTTCAACTTCTACTTTCATGATTGGCTCAAGGATAACCGGTGAAGCAGCTTTTACAGCTTGTCTCATCGCCATACGAGAAGCAATTCTAAATGCTAAGTCAGATGAATCGACGTCGTGGTAACGACCGTCTTGTAAGTAAACTTCAACGTTGATTAGAGGGAACGCTGCAAGAGGTCCCTTATCCATAACGTCGTTGAATCCTTTTTCACAAGATGCAATGAATTCGTTCGGGATAGATCCCCCTTTGATTTCATTGTAGAACTTGAATACTTGTTCATCGTTTTCTTTTTTCTCTTCTTTAAGAGGTTTAATCATCCCAACAACCTGACCGAATTGACCAGATCCACCCGTTTGCTTCTTATGAAGATAGTCAAACTTAGCTTCTTGTCTGATAGTTTCACGGTAGTTTACTTGAGGTGCACCAACTTGAACATCACAGTTGTATTCACGTTTTAATCTTTCTACGTAAATTTCTAAGTGAAGCTCTCCCATTCCAGCGATACGTGTTTCAGCAGATTCTTCATCTGTGTAAACGTGGAAAGTTGGATCTTCTTTCATGAATCTTTGTAGACCTTTTGAAAGACGAGTTTGTTGATCTTTATCTTTAACTGAAATCGATAACTCGATAACTGCTGCAGCAATGTGCATCCCTTCACATGAAATATGGTCTAGGTCATCTGTCCCTACGAATGTATCCCCTGAAGCACAATCGATACCGATGATAGCGATAATGTCCCCTGGACCTACAGTTTCAATGTTCTCTCTGTCGTTCGCGTTCATACGAACTAAACGTCCTACGCGCACTCTTTTCTTAGTACGTGTGTTAGTGATCGTGTCACCTTTATTTAAAGTCCCTTGGTAAATACGAGTGTAAGTTAACTGTCCGAATTGCTCGTCAGTAATCTTGAACGCCATACAGACAAGTGGCTTTGAAGCATCAGGAACCAGTTCGATTTTTTCTTTCGTGTCGTTATCGATAGCGATCGGTCTCTTACAAACAAGTGGAGACGGAAGGTATCTTGAAACAGCGTTAAGAAGAAGTTGAACACCTTTGTTTTTGAAAGCTGAACCCATGAATACTGGAGTTAACTTTAAAGACTGAGTTCCAATCTTAATTGCGTTGTGAATTTCAGCGATAGAAATATCGTGTCCTTCAAGAATTTTTTCAACCATTGCATCATCAAAGTTTGAAGCTGCATCAAGAAGTTTTTCTCTGAAGTCTTCAACGTCTTTAACCATGTCAGCTGGAATTTCTGCAACTCTAACTTTCTCTCCGTTTTCTCCATCAAAGTAGTAAGCTTCTCTCGTAATAAGATCTACAACACCATTGAAGTTTTCTTCAGCACCGATTGGTAACTGCATTAAAACGGCATTGTGGTAAAGTTTTTCTCTTAGAGCAGCTACACCCTTATGTGGGTTAGCACCCATACGGTCCATCTTGTTTAAGAAGGCCATACGAGGAACAGAGTAACGCTTCATCTGTCTATCAACAGTGATTGACTGAGATTGAACACCAGCAACTGAACAAAGAACTAGAATAGCTCCGTCTAGAACGCGAAGTGAACGCTCAACTTCAACAGTGAAGTCAACGTGGCCCGGAGTATCGATGATATTAATACGACAGTCCTTATCGATACCGTCAGCAAATGTAATTCCTTTTTCATCAATCCCTTTCCAGTGAACAGTTGTTGCAGCTGAAGTAATTGTGATCCCTTTTTCTTTTTCAAGTTCCATGTGGTCCATAGTCGCACCAGCACCACCACCACGAACGTCTTCGATCTTGTGGATCTTGTCGCAGTAGAAAAGGATACGCTCAGTAAGAGTTGTCTTACCAGAGTCGATGTGGGCAGAGATCCCGATGTTTCTCGTTTTCGCCATTAATTTCATAATTCATCTCCAAAAAGGTTATTTACCCTAAAAAATTTTGTAACTTTTTTTAACTTTAATTTAAGGTCGAATAATAGGTAATTTAGAGAGATGAGTCAATGAAATAACTGCTATTAAGAGGAGAAATCTCTAAACTCAAGGCAGCAAAGAATTGACAAGGTCATCAAAAATCTCTAAAAATTTTTTTCTGGTTATTTTTTTATAACCTCAACCCAAAACACAATAAGGCACAAGCACAATGAGCGGAGATCTAACAAAACAAGACCTCTACGAAGGCGTAAAAACGCTGATCGAAACTGACGCTGTACACGTTCACCTCACACAACAAAAACTTTTTACCCTTTTTTCAGTGGGCTTTCAGTATTTACTGTTTGAGTCGACCAGAAACCCTGGTGCCTATATCATCCGCGTTGAAGATGGATACCTAGCTGAAAAACTCGCTAAGAAGTCCAAAGACCCATCGACCAGAAAGTTTATGCAGCAGCTTCTGATTCCGCGTAAATTTAAATACGAGAAATCATTTTTCTACTTAGACTACTTTCATTTCGGGTCGTGGAATATGACTAGTGAAATTCCACGCGAAAAAATCAAGGCCGCTTTAGTCGTTAAGAATACCTCAAATAAGCCAATGATGGAAATTGATTTAGAACCCGATGCGGATAACTCAGTTATTGATACAATCAACAACGGCGATTACCTGAGAACATTGATGGAATTTGTTCCGAGAACAATTACAATCGCGTTTGAAGAGTCGTTTGAAGGGACTGTTCCGCTGGCATTTCCTTTTATTAAAAAAGAAAAAGAGAAGACGGTTTCAGGAGTAACAATTAACTCTGATATAGAGTGGGACGATTAAAATAAAAAGGCCTGCTTAATGCAGGCCTTTTAGTTTTTGGTTTTTTATTTCTGAGACGCTAAAGATTTTAATCCCGAAAGATATCTGTCTTCACATTTATTATCATACGCTCTCTTCGCCTTCTCGTACCCTTTAGATAAACTCATCGAGTATAATAGCTCAGGAAACTCAGAACATTTTTTCGGCATTTTCGCAGCATCGCCATGAGCGAACTGGTAACAATAAGCATCCATGTGCACTCTCGACATCCAACTCATCTGCTCTTCTGAAAGTTTCATTTCAACAGTGTTGTTTGATTTTACCACTAACGTTTTTCTTAGTTCATCTTCAGATGCAATTCTTCTTACTGCATCTTCATCACGTTTTTTCAGAGTCTCTTCAACTCCGGCAAAAGCATCCGAACATCTGCTTTTCTTTTTAAAGTAAGCAATCAGTGCAAATGTTTTTGAAAGTTCTTCTTTAATCGCCAGACCTTGCTCATTTTTTCCATCCATACAAGCTGAAAGCCAGTCGTTTTTCGTTTGTTTGTGCGCTTCTTTTACTCTCTCCATAACTTTATCATCGTATAATTTTTTTTCTGCAAGAGTGTCTTTAATACGATCGTTAACTTTATCGATATCTTTATCGCGCTTATCAAGCTCGTCAGATTGTTTTCCATAATACTGGTTTTCTGCGACCAGAATTTTTAAACGCAGGTCCTGCATTTGTGTTTCAGCACCTAGGATTTTTCTTTGAAGTTCCTTTAACTGACTACAAAAATAGTTTGCACCCTGATTTTTGATCGACATATTATTGTTAGTCGCAAACATAATAATTTTATCGTATTCTTTTACTTTCTGGTCGAGCTCATCAGCAGCATCGTAATAAACTTTTCTACACGATACATCCATATTCTGGTTTTTGAATTTTTCCATGAACATATCCCGGTCGAATCTCATATCGCGTGTTGCAACTTGAAGTTGTTTTACGTAATCGTTACCAAGATTTTTTCCTTCGAAGAAATCAAACGCTGCCAGATAATTATCTACGGCCTGTTCCATTTTAACGAGGTCGTTAAGCTGGTTGTCCCAGGCATTCATTGCTTTTTCAAAATCGTCCCACTCTAATTTTTTCTTTTTAGCACCAGTAAACATCTCAACTAAAAAACCGATCCCTTCACTCACCCCTTGTATCGCAAGATTCACGGCCACACCACCGAGAGCTGCTCCAGCTGCAGTATAAAAAGCAACTTTTGCCATATGATTCGGGTCCATCGCCTGCGCTAAAATTTTATTTGATTCTGCCCAGTTCGTGTTCATACCTTTTGCTTCGTCAGCAAATTTAGCTGCAGTCGCGTTTGCTTTTGCTGCTTCAGCATTTGTATCTGCCCAGTTCTGATTAGAAACGGCCAGGTTAGTGTTGAGTTTATCGGCCTGTGCATTTGATGCGGCCCAATTGGTGTTGGCATTTCCTAGTTGCACATTTGTGTTGGCCCAGTTTGTATTTGCAGCACCGATCTGTGCATTTGTTCCGGCCCAGTTAGTGTTGAAACCACCTAGCTGTGTGTTTGTTCCGGCCCAGTTTGTATTGGCCGTTCCCATTTGCATGTTGGTGTTATCCAGACTTGTATTAAATTTTGTTACGTTATTATTCAGTCCGTTTACACTGTTGGTAAGATCAGTAAAATTTCCTGTTAGATTATAACTAAGGCCACCAAGACCAGAACCTGTATTAGTATTCGACCCGCCGAAGATACTCGATAAATCGAGACCGGCCGCCTGTGCATCGCTGACGAACAGCGATTTATACCATGAAGTTTTTGGTGGAGTAGAAAGCTTTCCATTATAAGTTGCAAGAGTTTCATGAAGCTCTTCGATTTCACTTTGAAGTTTATTATAAAGTCCAAGACGTGCAAATGTGGTAATAATTAAAACGTAATTATCTTTTTTAACCAGGTTCACTTTTATATAACGGTTAATCTTTTCAAATTTTCCTTCTACGTTATAATCAGATCCCGATCCCGTGACTTTCATATCTTTTCCAAAACTTTTTTTCATTGCCTGAGCAATATATGAAAGTTCATTCTTTTTTGGATCTTCATCTTTTTTTGGATTTTCCAGATATACAAATGTTGTATCTGCAATATCAACCGGAGTTGATTCAATCCACATCTGACGTTTAAACATCTTGGTGTGCACTTTACTCTCACCTTCAGTCTTTATTAATAAAGGAGTAAAACTCCATTTAGATTTGAAGACATCCATCGATGTACTAAGATTTACTTTGGATATATCCGCCGCCATTAGTACTGGAAGACTTGAGTTAATGATTAGAGCAAAAATCAAAAGTGATGTTTTCATAATATGGTACTCCAATTACTTAATCGGCGAATATCCGACAAAACTTGAATGATATTGGGTTATATAGGGTAACCCCTGAATTTAGCGGCGGTAAATAAAGAGTTTAGTCTTGCGCCCGTCATCGAGTGTGCGGACTTCAGATGCCTTTGTGTTGGGAACTTGAAAGCTGTTAGAAATGAAAACAGTTCCAGGTTTCATTTCATTTTTTATTTTTTGAAATAGTTTTTCCATGATGGCCGGAGATAAAAAAGCATACACGACATCGTAGTCACTAAAATTTGTATCCCAGATATTTTTTCTATAGATAGAGCCTTTGCGTGATAGCCATGAGCAAAGTGCGGAAAAAATCCACAACATCGGAGCGCTTTCAACTCCATGAGAAATAATTGTTTCAGAAGAAAGTCCTCTGACGACTCCACCAGTACCCGATCCAAGATCGATTACTTTTTTAGCTTTTTGTTCATCAATAATTTTTTTCAATCCATCGACTGTTGTGCTGTTGCTTAAATAAAGAGGTACTCTTTCTTTTAATGTATGTGAAAAAGTAAGTGCCAACAAAATAAAAATTAATCCGTAAATTCCTGCAGAGATATGCAGGTAGTTCCACGCAACACTGAAGAAGATGGGAAATAAAAAAGAAATAACGATAAACCACTTGGGTAGTTTGAGAAAAAAATAACAAATCATTGCACAGATCAGTCCCTGCAAAAAAACGAAAGTCCATATACTGACACTCAATTGTAAAATGAGAAGAAGAACATTTCTCAACGTGAAAAGTACAAAAAGTTGAGTGATCACCGCCACTACTAAAGGGTATTTGTGAACCACACTAAAAAAAATCTTTTTTTCCATTGAGTTTTATTTGAAACAAAATTTCAAGTGTTGTCCACTAATGAGTTTTACGTCACATTTTGCCAGAGCATTTTAGTTGCCTAACATTTAAGTTCTTCATTCTTAAAGGTTTTGAAATGAAAGACGATAAGCAGTTAAATACTGGAGGATTTTTTTATGATGGCAATTGTCGGTGGAATATTTATTCTTGGTTGCGTGGTCGGAGCATTCATTCTTGAAGGTGGACACCTTCCCGCTCTAATCCAACCACTCGAGCTACTCATCATTGGGGGATCTGCACTTGGTACACTTATCATTTGTGCCAGCCCATATATGTTTAAAGAAATGATCAGACGTGTACTTCAGATTCTTAAAGGATCAGGAGTTAACAAAGCTGCTTACATCGAATTACTTCAGTGTATGTTCGAACTTATCAAGATGGCATCAGCTAACCCGATTTCAATCGAACCTCACGTTGAAAATCCGGAGGGCTCAGAGATCTTTAAAAGATACCCGGCCGTTTTACACAATCACCATGCGATAGAATTTATCTGTGACACATTAAAAGTTCAGATTGCTTCTTCTCTATCTCCATACGACCTTGAAGATTTAATGAACTCGGATTTAGATGTTGCTCACGAAGCTGACCACCACCTTGTAGCGACAATGAACAGAACCGGTGATGCGTTCCCGGGTCTGGGGATCGTTGCTGCGGTTCTTGGGGTTGTTATCACCATGGGTAAGCTGACTCAGGGTAAGGAAGTCATTGGTCACTCTGTTGGTTCCGCTCTGGTTGGTACGCTACTCGGGATCTTAATTGCCTACGGTTATATTCAGCCAATGGTTGCGAAGATTGAAACGATCATGGGTGAAGAGGCAAAATTTGTTAACACTGCAAAAATCTGCCTTCTAGCTTATGCTAAAGGAGTTAACGCAAAAGTTTGTGCTGAGTTTGGAAGACGTTCAATTCCTCTGGAATTCCGTCCGAACTTTAAAGAAGTCGATGAAGCGACTGCAAACGCTGGTAAGAAATAGTTTAGTTTTTAATTAAAGGAATAGTTCATCATGGCAGATGAAAAAGCACCCATAATCATCAAGAAAATTAACAAAGCCCACGCCGGTGCTCACGGTGGTGCCTGGAAAGTTGCTTTCGCCGACTTCATGACTGCGATGATGTGTTTTTTTCTCGTTATGTGGCTGATGGGTGCAGATGAAGAAACGAAAGCTGCTATCGCCGATTATTTTACGACTGCAACAATTTTTCACGGCGGATCTGACTCCCTTGGAAAAGTGGGATCAACTCCCAACTCTGCAACCTCTGTTTTAAACGGTGGAGAAGGGGCCTTCGATCAAAAAGATGTTACAGAACCGGCAAGACCCCGCCCTGTTTATTTACAGGAGCATAAAGTTTTATCAAAACTTGTTGATGAACTTTTTGACGGAAATGCTTTTTCTGCAGACTACAATTCCGAGTATTTAAAATTTGCGATTCCTGGGAATATTGTTTTCCAGTTTGGCTCGACGGAAATTTCTTACGAAGGAAAAAATTATTTAAAGAAACTGTCTGATGTATTTAAAGACTATGAAGGAACTGTTTCTATCGTTGGCCACACAGAAAAAGGTGAAGGCGCCACTGACCAGGCCAACTGGGATCTCTCTTTCAAGCGTGCCATGGCGATCAGGACTTCTTTAATAAAAGATTTTGGTGTCCGGGGCGATAAACTTATTCCAGTTGCTCAATCGAGCGAGACTCAGTCTACGGATGAGGAAGAAAAAGGGATTAATATCAACCGAAGGGTTGAATTTATTCTAAGACATAAGAATTTTTAAACCATTACTAAAGTATTTCGATCAACATCCCGACAAGCACTTATCAGTTCTTCTAAGAGGACTGGAACTAAGGGGCATAAATGGATCGCGACAGTTTTATTTCCACTCTCGTAGCACAGTACAAAGAAGAAATTGAAGAA
Organism: Bacteriovorax sp.; assembly: GCA_014378525.1. GTDB lineage: Bacteria > Bdellovibrionota > Bacteriovoracia > Bacteriovoracales > Bacteriovoracaceae > Bacteriovorax. The sequence continues at coordinate 6,790 of JACMNL010000046.1, read as the reverse complement.
CTTCTGGTTGAATCAGAGCTTGTATACCGCTCTACTATCGACTATGAAATGCTGGACGGAAAAGTTGAACAACTTCTTCGTGCTGCCAAAGTCGATGGACTTGAAGAAAAAGTGATTTGGGATCTTCTGCAATCGAGAATTCCTTCTTACGTGAATTATATAAACTATAAGACGACTGGTAAAAAGGCCGCTTAGGATTTATACTCGTATCAATCTAATCATCCTTACGGGTAATATTTTTGATACGAGAAATTCTTACTTATTTTTCTGAAAAACCTTCTATCGCAGAAGCAAAAAGCTTCGGGCATCTTTCAGAAAGTATCTCTCTTATCGCCCGTGAAAAGCGCTGCAAGAAGGCCTGGCTTTCTCATAGAACCCAATGCATAGAATTCATCACCACTCACCTGTCTGAAGCTGTAAACTTTGAATCCGTTCTTGTTTTAGGTTCAGGGCCCTTGCATGAAATTCCTATCGATGTATTATCCCGCACTTTTAAAAAAGTAGTTCTTGTCGATATCGTTCACTTAAAATCTACGCGTGAGAGTGTTTCTCATTTAACGAATATAGAATTTGTTGAACACGAAATCTCTGAAATCGAAAGTTCGTTAAAAAAAGAAAAAGCATTGATTGAAAAAGTACCGGTGGCCTTTCAAAATAATGACTGGGGCCTGGTTTTATCCATCAATATTATGTCACAACTGCCACTGCATCTTGATTCTTACATTAAAAAGAAATTAAAAAATAAATTTACTGAAGCTCAGGTTCAAAATTTTTTAGAACAAGTCACGGCCAATCATCTCCTCTATCTCTACGCCTTTCATTGCCCCGTCGTTCTCATTACAGATGTAGAAACGACTTACACTGATAAGATCGGGACCATTCTGCAAAATGACATCAATTACACTCATCTTGCTTTTCCGGAAGTACTATCCAGCTGGACCTGGAATGTGGCCCCGATTCCTGAGTTTGATAAAAACATGGCCATGAAAATGAAAGTCGCTGCCTTTGTCTTAAATTCCAAAAAATAGTCATTGATCTTTCCTCTAAGAGAATCTTTAATTAAGTAACTATGAAAAAAAATGATAATAAAAAAAGTGGTGCCTTGTTTGTCGGACTTGGAATATTCCTCAGCAGAATTGCCGGGCTTTTAAGAGAAAGGGTTTTTGCCCATTACTTCGGTAACTCTGATGCCGGTGATGCTTTTAAGGCCGCTTTAAAAATTCCGAATTTTTTACAAAACCTTTTTGGTGAAGGTGTTCTTTCAGCTTCATTCATTCCGGTCTATGCTGGTCTTCTTGCGCGCGAGCATAACGACAATACTCCTGACCATGAACACCACCTTGAAGCTTCAAAAGTTGCGATGACAATCGGAACCCTGATGTTTCTGATGACATCTTTTCTTGTAGTCGGCGGAATTGTCGCCACTCCTTTTTTAATTGATACGATTGCTCCCGGATTTGAAGGCGAAAAAAGACAGCTGACAATCAGACTTGTTCAGATCTTTTTTCCAGGGACAGGCCTTGTTGTTATGTCAGCATGGTGCTTGGGAATTCTAAACAGTCATCGTCGTTTCTTTTTATCTTACGCTGCTCCCATCATCTGGAACGCCGCCATCCTGGCCGTTCTGGTTATGTATGGTAAAGGAACTTCACAATACGATCTTGCTATCATTGCCGGTTGGGGACTTGTTCTTGGTAGTTTTCTACAGGTGGCGGTTCAGCTGCCAACAACAATTAAACTTCTAAAATATTTCAGACCGAGACTGGATACAAAAGTCATTCACGTAAAAATTATTCTTAAGAACTTTGTTCCAAGTATTATTTCACGTGGTGTTGTTCAGGTAAGTTCATACATCGATAACGTTCTGGCGAGTTTACTTCAGTCAGGTGCCGTATCAAATTTATCTTACGCTCAACTTCTCTACACTCTCCCTATTTCTCTTTTTGGTATGAGTATCTCTGCCAGTGAACTGCCGGAGATGAGTTCAATCGTCGGATCTCCTCAGGAAATTTATGCGAAACTTCGCGAGCGTCTGCAAAGAGGAATTCAAAAAATCAGTTTTTTTATCGTGCCATCAATCTGTGCATTTTTAATTCTGGGAGATGTTGTTGTTGCAGCTTTATTCCAGACCGGAAAATTTACCGATAAGGATACACACGTTGTATGGATTGTTCTTATCGGCTCAAGCGTTGGTCTTCTCGCCTCTACTATCGGCCGTCTTTATTCATCTACTTTTTTCTCATTAAAAGACACGAGAACAACACTCAATTTTGCTGTGGTAAGAATTTTCTTCACGACAATTCTTGGTTACCTTTTCGCCTTTAAATTTGCCCCAATGATCAGCACTGACCCGGCCTATGCTACTGCAGGATTAACGTCTTCAGCAGGGCTTTCCGGATGGATTGAATTCATGCTGCTAAAAAATAAATTAAATTCAATCATCGGAAAAACAGGAGTGAACTGGCGTTACCAGTCTAAACTTTGGGGATGTGCTCTTATCTCTGCGGCCGCGGGCCTTGCCATCAAATGGTTTGTGCTCAAAGGTTTTTTAACTCATCCGATTCCAAGAGCAACCATCGTTCTGGGAGTTTTTGGTGTACTTTATTTTGCTCTTACATATGTTATTCAAATTGAAGAGTCTCAGGGAATCATAAATAAAATCAGATCAAAACTCGGAAGAAAATAATGTTTGAAATGAACCCGGCGATAAGTGACATTCTTAAGTTTTCAATAACGTTGATTTCAATTATCAATCCGCTTGGTGCTATTCCGGTATTCTTGGGATTTACAAAACATCACAAGAATTTAAATACCAGAAATGTTACCAACACCTGTTCGGCCGCAGTTGGAATTACCATTTTAGTGAGTCTTGTATGTGGTCAAGCGCTGCTTAATTTTTTCGGAATCTCGGTTGCCTCATTCACCATCGGTGGTGGATTACTTTTATTCACCATGGCCTTCAGTATGATCTCCGGTCATCAGTCGACGACAAAAATCAACAATGAAGAAATGAAGTCGATCGACTTCGAAAGAGAAATTGGAATCATTCCACTGGCAATTCCACTCCTTTCAGGCCCAGGTGCTATTTCAACTTCCATCATTCACGCAAAAAATTTTACAACTCCTACTCACTGGATCGCAGGAATCGTAGTTGTTATTTTAATTAGCCTCATCGTGAAAATCACTTTAAGTTACGCGGAAAAAATCGGTGAAAAACTAGGCCAGATCGGGCTAAACGTTATGACCCGAATCATGGGTTTAATTCTGCTTTCAATGTCGATCGAAATGATTGCCTTTGGTATCAGAGAAATTTTACCTGCGCTTAAAGGCACTTTATAAATTCATTTTAAAATTCCCAATCAAAACATTAACCAATTCCTAACTGGCGAACTTTCTCCACTCCCATTATAAATAAGCCTAACAATTCCATGGGAGGAATTAATGTTAAATGCAATGACTAATCTACTAGCAAAAATATTTACCTTTATTTCAAGACGCGACAACAAGGAAACCTGGTCACATCTTGAAGCGCGTCGTAGTACCAATCTTGAGAACTTAGAATACTTAAAAAAGCTTCGTATCAAGAATTTTTGAGCGTATAATGAACTATCACTTTTAAGGAAGGTAGTTTTTATGGAAAGAAATCAATTTGGAAGTATGGATATTGATCGTGCAGAAACAACTGCAGGATTCATGACGAGAGTTTATCAATGGATGGCCATTGGTGTTCTTCTTACCGCAGGTATCTCAACTTATATCGGAACGAATGAACAATTAGCAATGTCGATCGCTGCTAACAAAGGTTTATTCTGGGGTGTAATCATTGCTCAGTTCGGTGTTGTAATCGGTTTATCAGCAATGATCAACAGAATGACAGCAGCTATGGCGCTTGGATTATTTTTACTTTACTCGTGTTTAACAGGTGTAACGTTCTCAACAATTTTTTTAATTTACACACAAGCTAGTATTCAATCAGCATTCTTCACGACTGCTGTTGGCTTCGGTGGTCTTTCTGCTTTTGGATTTTTTACCAAAAAAGATTTAGGCCCGATTGGAACTTTTTGTACAATGGGATTATTCGGAGTGATCGGTTATTCACTTCTTGCTATGTTCTTTCCTGCAATGATGGGTGGAGCTGCTGGATTAGTTTTCAGCTTAGTTGGACTTCTGATTTTCGCAGGCCTTACAGCTTACGATACACAGAAAATTAAATTAATGGGTCAGCACGCTGTAAATGCGGAAGAGAGATCGAAGTACACTGTGCTTGGTGCTCTTACACTTTATTTAGACTTCATTAACTTGTTCTTGATTATTTTAAGATTTACTGGCGACAGACGTCGCTAGAATATTAAGGGGACTACGGTCCCCTTTTTTAAGTAAGTATTTACTTTACGAAGAGTATGTACTTTAGATCTACAAAAAGTATCCCTTAATAATCGATAAGGGATCTGGTTTACGATTATTGAATATGAAAAACTATAGAGCGAAACGCATTTCACTTACTCAAGCGAATATTTGCAACGACGATGATGGAGCAATTAGTTTAATCTCCTGGCCAGCGGTCAAGATTTGGAGCTGCGAAAATGCCGTGAATGGCGATCCATATAACCAAAATAAAAACTTAGGAACGTATCCATCTCTAATTATCAATGGAATGAATCTCATTGCCAGACGTAAACTTTTGACCAATAAATTCTTTGGTAATGAGTATGAAATTTCACTCTGGGATGAGGATGGTCAGTGTAAGATTTCGGCATATCGACCTGGTTGGCTTTGGGGAAAAACCGAGATCAAATATAATAATCAAACTTATTTTTTAATCAGAAAAAAATTTTTCCAGTTCAATTATACATTACAAGACTCTGAAACTAGAATATCCCTACTTACTGATGTAACATCATTTTTTACTTTATCCAGTTATCGGGAGTTTTTACTTTCTTTAGAGAAGCCTATTGATCCAATTCTCATTACATTTAGTTTTTTTCTGGCCCATAATGAATTCTTTTAGCCTCTTTAAAATTGTAAGAAAAGTACAACAGATCAAATTCCATATTTTTATATTGGGTTTTAATTTAAGTTATCATTCTTTAAATAAAAGATTTCAAAATAGATTTAATTTTCTCAAGATAAGAGGCCGCTTCTGCTTTATTCATGAATGGCGAAAATGAAAAACGCAGAGATGATCTCGAATATTCATATGAATAACCCATACTCATTAAAATTCTGTTCTCTTTAATTATCCCCGAAGAACAGGCCGACCCCGTAGAAAGATCCACACCCATCAAATCAAACTTCGCCGATAAAATTTCCGCCTTCTGCCCATACATCACCAGAAAAATTGTATTCAAATTTCTCACAGGGGCTGCTCGTGCAACGACTTCACCTTTATCACCGATAAATTCGACAAGGGACTCTTCAATTTCTCTTTTTAGTTTTTCCAGTTCAAGCGGATTAAAATTTTCTTTCATATCATGAAGAGCTAGCTTCAATGAATGCACACCTAAAGCGTTTTCCGTCCCTGCACGCTGCCCGTCCTGCTGAGTTCCGCCCACAATGAGTGGAGAAAACTCAACCTCTTTATTGATGAACGAGAACCCTATCCCTTTAAGCGCACCAAACTTGTGGCCTGAAAAAGTGTAGGCATCTATTTTATCCGACAGCATATCCCAGTTGGGAATCTTTCCCGCTGCCTGAACAGCATCCACATGAATGAACGCATTTGTTTCTTTTTTAATTTCTTCGGCCCATTGAAGAGGCCATACCACACCTGTTTCGTTATTCACGAAAGTGTAGTTCATGAAAGACTCACGTCCTTCACTTGTTTCATGCAGAATACTTTTTATAAGACTCTTCTGATTGAACAATCCATTTTTATCCACTGGAAAAAAATGAACATGATGACCGAGAAGTTCCAGATCATCTTTTAACTGAACCACGCAGGCGTGATCAACAGTAGAAAAGAAAAAACTCACTTTCTTTTTTTCTTTGAAAAATTTATAAGCGAGACCTTTGAAAACCGAATTGATTCCTTCAGAAGCACCCGAGTGAAACATCAAACGATGCGTTTCTGGTTTCAGATTGAATAAATGGTAAATAAAGTCACAGGCTTCATTGATGAATTTTTTTGAACGTTTTCCCGACTGATGCAGGGACGCCGGATTCCCAAAAAGAAAATCCCCGCTGTGGAGAAAGTCTATAACTCTCTTCGACAGCGGGGATGTTGCATTGTAATCAAAGTAGAAACGATTACTGATTGATCTCTCCAATCGGATTTCTGATTGCAGAAGTCATAATTCCTGCTGAATCATTAGTTGCCGAAGGACCGATACCAGCTTCAGTTTCAGTTTCTTTAGACTTGCGAACTAGGTCTCCAAGAGATGTAGTTGCTAAGTATTCTTTCATGATGATACCAAGGTTCATGAAATAGTTTTTTGAAAGGTGGAATTCAAGTGAATTCGCAGCTTCCGCTTCTGATCCTACGATATCGCGAGCAGGGTTGATGTTTTCACCAACACAGTCTAATACGTCTTTAATAGTGATTTGGTCCATGTTGCGAGCTAGTACATAACCGCCGCCTGGTCCGCGAACCGACTTAACTGCCTGGCCATTTCTTAGCTTTCTAAAAAGTTGTTCTAAGTAATGAAGACTGATGTTTTGTCTTGTTGAAATTTCTTGTAGTCTTACCGGATTCCCATTTGAATGAGTAGTAAGGTCTAACATTGCTCTAACTGCGTAACGCCCTTTTGATGTAAGTCTCATTGGTCTTCCTCCATAAAAAATCCAATTGATC
>JACMNL010000045.1 GCA_014378525.1 Bacteriovorax sp. | reverse complement strand
TAGGGTCCATTCAAGTAAAAGATTAAATGATTATGGTGATAAGTCGAAACTGAGGAAAGTGGCCTAAAACCAATAGGACATTTTCGCTCAGAAATTAACCGGACATAATCGCCCAGAAACAACAAAAATCCCAACAGCTGTCTAAAATTTAGACACTATTACTTCATTGCATCGCTGGAATCAAAGACCAAATAATCTACTGTATCGCGAACTGCATTTATTCACTTGCTACTAACATCATCTAGTCACTCATTAATTTAAACTTAGAGGCAGTATCAAAGTGAAACAGGAAGTAGAAACCTTTTTATCTATATACAATTTTCCATTGTGTCTCTGAGCTATCCCGAGAGCAATACTGAGCCCTAGTCCCGGGCCAGCTCCTAATTCTTTAGTGGAAAAAAAAGGCTGCATAATTTTAGCAGTGAGCTCTTCCGGTACGCCCGGGCCATTGTCACTAATGCTAATTTTTGCAAAATCATCCTGAGCACTTAATGAGACTTTTATTATAGGCCCTCGTTCATCGCGACAAGCATCAAAAGCATTTTCAAGAAGATTAAAAAGTACTTCGCTGATTTGTGCTTTGGCCCCTGTCGAATAAACACTTTTTTCAGGAAAAGAAGAAGAGACCTGAATACCTGCTGTCTGAAATTTTTGTTCGCAGAGTTTTAGAGTCTGAATAATGATTTCCTTCAAATCAATCTGCTCACTGGTTTCTTCATAAGTGTTTCTTGAGAATTCTTTCAATCCGTTAACGATTTTAGAAATTCTCAACGTCATGCGATTTATTTTATCTATCAAATCTAAAAATCTTTTTTGATCAAATTGTCCTTTTTCAGTTAAACGTTTTAACTGCTCTCCAGAAGTTGTCAGCACAGTCAGTGGATTATTCACTTCATGCGAAACTCCAGCCGCCATTTCTCCAAGAACTGCCATTTTTGATTGCTCTACCAGATTTTTCGCAAGTGTCGTGGCTTCTTGTTTATAGCGAAAATGCGACCGAACTGAATAACCAATAAGTAAAATAGTTACGGCGTTGGCAGAATGAAAATGAATCAGTTCAATCGGAGTAAGTGGTGTGTGGAAAGAAAAAAGAAGTGGAGCGAGAAGACCCGCAAAAGTATAGAACAAAAAATCAAGCCAGGTCAGAGCAGCACTACATAGAATGGCGACGACTACAAAGTACGACCAGCGATGAAAAACCGACCAGTGGTTTACATTAAGCAGATAGAGATAAAAACAAAGATACCCGATTGTAATCATCCGAATGAGAAAACGAATAGTCTTGAAATTTCCTGGCCTGATGTAGGAAGTACAAAGACCATATAGTCCCAAGACGGCTAGAGCAACTCTTCCGGGAAAGAAATCAATATGCTCAGAGCTTATGCCTGTCATGAAGTAGTAAAAAATAAAGCTACATGCAAAGGCACTAAAAAAATAAAGGCGCGCTTTAAAGATTTCTTCTTTTTTACTTAAGTCTAAAAAATCGTTCATCATTAAATTATTTTCTAAAATAACATTCTCAAGGATATTGTGGTTGATCACTCGCGAGTAACATCATATAAAAAAAAGACCGGTATTAAACCGGCCTCATTCTTTAGTTCCAGGAATCAAGATAATTTTGAACAGTCGCTCTTAAACGGGCAATCTCGTTTAATACAGCATCCGTCTTCACACTACTTCCAGTAACAATGTTTCCATCTTTTAAATCCTGATCAAAACGTTTCATGACTTTTTTCCAAAGTTTTGGAGCATTCCATGAATCGTCCATTGCACCAGTCTCATCGTAAAGTGAAACGACAATAGGATCTTTTGCGATGAATGTGTTGATCTCCATTTTAATTTTATTTTTAAAAGGAGTTTTTAAAATGGCATCAATTGATCCTAATCGAACAATCGCCTCATTCATAATCTTCACTGTATCCATTGGCTCTGCCAACAGAGTTTCCTGCATGTATGTTCCCAGGAACTGCACTCTGGCCATCAAAAATACATAGGCCGTTCTCTGATACAATCCACCGCCGTAAATTTGTTCTTCGATGATTTGTGCAACTTTCTGCTCAGGACAAAAACCTGCAATCGTATAAATCTGGTTTAGATCTACTAATTTTTTGTGATCGTATTCTGCCGCAATATTTGCCGGGAATTTTCCATCTGGTCCTCTTAGAGAATCATCCGGTCTTTGATCTTTAATTTTAAGTAGAAGAACACGTGTGTACTCAATTAACTCTTCTGTCGTCGCAGTTTCACCGAATTTTTTTGCACCTGCAATCATTCCCAGAGCAACTGGTTCAAGATCAACAGTGTTTTTATCGTCGAGCATATCATTTTTCGAAAGAATTAATTTTTGTAAACGAACTGATTCGTTTGTTTCTTCGATGCCTTTATTGGTTTTATCCATTTTAGCATTCATCGAATTTGTTGCAGACTTCATATCTTTAGTTGCTTTCATTGCATCGATTGCATCACAACCGACAAGAAGAAATAAAGCTGAAGCGATTAGTAGTGCTGACTTCATCTTATTCTCCTTTCAGGATTGTTGCTCTTAAAGTTGCAAGTCCTGAATCAGCAGGTTCTCCTAACCAGATAGCAAGAATGCCTTTGAAAAGAGTTTCGTCGCCAACGATTGTTTTTTCTACACCAGATGTATTTTCATAAATAACAGTTACAACACCATTGTCATCTTTCTTAAGTGACATGTTCATTGATTTTCCGTTTTGAGCATCGGCCCCGTCATTAACAGCAGCTAGGAAAGCTACGATTCCTTTGTTTTTAAGATCGATATCGTTAGCATCAAGAGCATCTCTGAAAGATACTTGAACTGTTGGAGCATCAACTGATCTTAAAAAAGTTAAATGAACTGCTCCTGCTTTCATATCGCTAAGGGATTTAACTGCTCCAGCGTTTGTGCGAACAAATTTACCAGCGTTATCAAGGAAGATTTGAGCTACGTAAACTTTTACGTTAGCGATAAGAACTTTTTTTGTACGAAGACCAGCACCGATAAAATCTAATTTTTCTGCAGATGTTGTACCCGTAAGAGCGATTGAAGCAGACTTTGCTACATTAACACCTTCAATTGAACGTGTTCCTTCTTCTAAAGAAAGAACTCCTGCTGATGCCACTTGAGATAAGAATGCCAGTGATAAAAATAGCGATGAAAATTTCATAGTTTTCTCCTGAATTAAGTTCTAGTGAACAATTTTTCTGGAAGCTACCAAGGAATAGATGAAATAAGAATCATTAGAGGCGCGCAGAGTGTAAAATTAAGATCCTCTTAAGTAAGAGGCTTCAAAAATCGTTATTTAGCTTGATGAGTCCTCCTAATCAATAAAAGTGAATTTTAAACATATGACTAAGATTTAGACGGCCTTCATTCATTACACCCCTGTAATCAATGCTTTTTTTTATGGCCCTCATTTTGCTTTGTCTTTAGCAATTAATGTATTTGTCCGGAGACTTTAAATGAAGACTATCTCATTTATAGCTGCACTTGTTATGCTCACTTCATTTACAGCTGAAGCAAAACCTCTTTCAAAAAGAGTTCTCGTTTCTGTAGGTGATTTAAAAGATAACACAAGCAAAGAATGGAAAAGGGCCACATGTCTTCAGGTTTATGGTATCGCCAATCAGATTGCTGATAACGGATCAGACATTACTTGTCGTGAATTCGATACAAATAGTTTTTATGATAAAGACTTAACTGCTTTATCAAAATCATTTGATTACCACTTAAGAATTTTCAGAACTTACGATGGCAACATGATGGTCGATGTAACAAACTGGAACCGTCATGGTGATTCAGATTTTAAAAATCTTGGATGGAAATTTCAAGATGTTAAAGATGCAAAAGTCACTAAAGAAGATGCATTCGCCAGAGTCATGGGTAACTTCTTTTTATACTCTGAAAATGAACTTGCATACAAGGCAGCCCTGCTTGTAAATGGTGCTTTTGAATCTAATGAAATTTTGTATGATGAAAAAGCAGGTCTCTTTAAAGATATAAGAACAAACGAGCCGATTTCAATTAACCAGGCCGTTAATCTTTTTGAAAATGAATCTCCTAGAAAGAAAAATTACTTAAGAACAGGTATTGAAATCGGTGTTCAGCTGTCAGCTGCAATGGCGATCTATTATAAAAACTTAGTTTTTAACCAGGTTGATTTTGACTACACTTTATCATCTGGTTTAAAAGGCAAGTATATCAATCACAATGCAATTAAGTTTGATGACAACGATAAATTTTCAAACTATGGCCACACTTATGCCGGAGTTATGTATTACCAGACTGCAAGAGCAAACGGATTTAACTCACTTGAATCTGCTCTGATCACATTTGCATCGTCTACAGCATGGGAAACTCTTGAGTACCATGAAGTAATGTCTATCAACGATGAACTTCTAACACCGGTTGGTGGATATGTTATCGGTGAAGCGACTTATCAGCTGGCCTGTGCACTATTACAGAAAAATACTTTTGTAGCGAATAGCCTTGCAGCAGTTGTTAACCCGAATTTAGCCTACAATCAGCAGATGGATAGAATTTTTTCTGGTGATAAATTTAAATCTCAGCCGGATTGTAAAAAATCACGCTGGTCAGATATTTCTATGTATGTCGGACTTGAATCAGGACAAAAAGCTTACGAGCCAGCTAAAAATAAAGATTTTATCGCAGGCCTTGAAGCAACTGTCGTGAATATTTCTGACTACGATAAGGAAGGCTCAGGCAGCAAGCTTGTCACTGATACTGCAATGTCGAAAATGATTGTTGAAGCAAACGGTAACCAGGGTCTGACCGATTTACGAGTTATCGCTCAGGTTACAATGGCCGCTTACAACCAGAAAAATCTTACTAAAGATGAAAAAGGACAGTTGCGCGGATACGATATGATCCTGGGTATCGGTTCAGCTTCAACATGGCACGATCGTGGTGATAAAGCACTTTCTGCGAACGAAGAATTTTACGGAACAGTAAACATCCTGGGAGCAACCGCTCACATCGATGCTCACTATAATGGATTTAACATCAGAGCGGATATCGGCATCTACGGTGACTTCGCCATGGTTAAGTCCTACTCACTTGAGAAATACAAAACAGGAACTAACAATCCTGAATTAACTGGTGAATCAAGTGTCATTCAAAGAAAACAATACTACTGGGGAGCGGGTGCTTCAGCGATCGCTGCGATCTCAGTTTCAAAAGGACGCTGGGAGGCCGGATACTTTGGACAGCATTCGACTGCGACAAGTATCAATGAAAGAAACAGAGTACCGGGAACAAACGGAACAACGTTTAACGATTCTATGCATATCAATAAACTCTATATCAGCTTCGCAATATCTAAAAACCTGAAGCTACAATTGTCACGTGAATACAATATCAGATCCGGAAATGTAAATGGTGAGTACGCTTCTAGAGGCATTGAAACAAGAACAATGGGAACACTGGTTTATAAATTCTAGCCCTAACTGGAATTAAAATAAAAAAGGCCGCATAGAACCCTAATTCTATGCGGCCTTTTATCATTCTTTTTTTAAGCTTCAACGATTGCTACAGACTCTTCGTCCACCACTCCAAACGGAGTATCGGCCATGTCAACTTTGTGACGGCACTTAGGACACTCTAACTGCTTCCCGTTTTTCTTCGTAAACTTCTCACCCATAACCGGATGTCCGCATGAAGCACAGTCGAAAGCGTATGGTTTAGTCCACATTGCATTTGAGCACGCAGGGTAATTCGAGCATCCGTAAAAAAGTTTACCGAAACGGCTTTTTTTCTCTGCGAATTTTCCAATCTTACACAGCGGGCACTGAACATTTATCGTAAACGGTGCAGTCGTTGCACACTGAGGATAGTCCTCACATGCTAAAAACTTTCCGTATTTCCCTTTTTTAATCGCCATTCTCTTCCCGCATGTCGGGCATGGATCATCAGCAAAAACTTTCTCTACAATCGTTAATGTACCGTCTAAAGACTTTTTGAAATCTTCAGTAGAGTTACAGTCAGGGTAGTTGGAACAGGCGAAGAACTGGCCGTTTTTCCCCCACTTAATCTGGTACTCACCGTCAGCACATTTACGGCAGTGAACTCCCGTAGGAATCGACTGCTTCTTCAGGTTTTTCATTTCATCTTTAGCTTTTTCTAAAGCGACTTCGAAACCTTTCCAGAATTCACGCAGAACTTTTTTCCAGCTGATATCACCTTCTTCGATTTTATCCAGCATCTCTTCAACTTTAGCAGTGAACTCGATATCCATAACGTCAGGGAAACTCTCCACTAACATTTTACAAACCACAGATCCCAACTCGGTTGGAATGAATCTGTTTTCTATTTTTTCAACATACCCTCTGTCCTGAATGTTCGAAATGATCGCCGCGTATGTAGACGGACGTCCGATACCATCTTCTTCGAGAGCTTTTACTAAACTTGCTTCATTAAATCTTGGAGGTGGGCTCGTCCAGTGCTCTTCAGATTCAATTCCCTTTTTCTGTGCGAATGTTTCACCTTCAGAAATGTCTGGAAGCAGTCCTGTTTTTGGTTCGTCTGTATCCTCAGCGTCTTCATCTTTACGACTTTGTTTTTCAGCAATCGAATCAAGATAAACAGTTCTGAAACCCGGGAATTTTACAATCGACCCGTTTGATTTAAAAAAGTGTCCGCCAGCTTCGAATGTTACAGAAGTCTGGTCGATCACAGCAGGAGACATTTGAGATGAAATGAATTTGTTCCAGATCAATTCATAAAGTTTCTGTTGATCAGGATCTAAATCACCGCGAACTTCATCAGGAGTGAACTCTAAGTTAGTCGGACGGATGGCCTCATGGGCATCCTGAACTTTACTTGTTCCTTTCTTTTTATAAACGATCTCTTCAGCTGATAAAAAATCTTTTCCGTATTTTTTCTTAACATAGTCACGTACCGATTTCATTGCTTCCGGTTCAGTTCTCACCGAGTCCGTTCTCATATACGTGATCAAACCCTGAAGACCGTGGTCTCTTAGTTGAACCCCTTCGTAAAGCATTTGCGCAACCATCATTGTACGTTTTGCAGTAAAGCCCAGCTTGTTAGCAGCTTCCTGTTGAAGTTTTGATGTTGTAAATGGCGCTGTCGGGTTTTGTTTTCTTTCTTTTTTCTTAACTTCGATAACTTTTAAAGATTTGCCTTTGATATCAGCAACAACTTTTTTCGCGAGCTTTTCGCCTGCAGCTCCATCGAGGTCAGTTTTTTTATTTTGTTCTTCTCCGTAGTATCTGACTTCAAAGTTAATGTTTTTCTTTTCAAGTTCACCCTGAATCGAAAACCATTTTTCTGAAATGAAAGCTTTGATCTGGTCTTCTCTGTCGACGATTACTCTAAGAGCAACTGACTGAACACGTCCCGCAGAAATCCCTCTTTGAACTTTGTCCCAGAGGATCGGCGAAATTTTATAACCTACAAGGCGGTCTAGAACACGTCTCGTTTTTTGTGAATCATACATCGGCTGGTTTAACACAGTCGGATTATCGATCGCGTGTTTAACTGCAGTTTTAGTAACGGCGTTGAACACTACTCTGTGAATCGTTTTCTTCTTTCCAATTTCTTCAGCAAGATGGAAAGCGATCGCCTCTCCTTCGCGGTCCATATCGGGCGCAAGGTAGATGATGTTGGCATGTTTCGCTAATTCCTGGATTCTTTCGATTTTGTCTTTTTTTCCTGTGATCGGAACAAGGTCTAATGCGAAGTCGTCTTTTACATCGACACCAAGTTTTGATTTTGGAAGATCCTTGATGTGACCATTAGAGGCCACGACCTGATAACCTTTCCCGAGATATTTTTTAATCGTTTTTGCTTTTGAGGGAGACTCAACTACGACCAGATCGTAGTTACCGTAAACTTTTTCTTCCGGTTCGTCTTTTTCAACTTTTTTGCCGCCAGCTGCTTTTGGGCCAGCTTTTTTAAGCGCAACCGTTTTAGCGGGAGCTTTTTTTACAACGGCTTTTTTTGACGCCGCTTTCTTAGCAACAACTTTTGCACACATATTTTTTTACCTTAGTGTTTTATAACTATTTTTTGAAATCAGTATTCAACAACTCATCCACTTCTTCAAGGTCAAACTCAGTAAGACCGTACGGATTCTCTTTGTTGTTGATGTCTTCGTCGAGATATTTTCTACCAATATCTTTTTCAATTTCATTCAGTGACTCGAACGCATTCGGATCTTGTTGTTTAGATTTTTTCTCTAAACCATCCAGACTTTGTTGCTCTAAGAATTTATCCTCGTCCACTTTTGATTCATTGAGAGAAGACTCTGCATCCTTGATCTCACCTTCTAAACGATCTAACTCTTTAACATCGCGCTGAGAGTCCTTGATTACTGACTTGTCGCGCTCCTGACGTTCCAGTTCTTCCAGCTCGTCTTCCGTTAACTGAATTTTATCTGCTTTGTTTAAAATGTCCTGACTGACGTCATCAAGATTCAACTCTACGTCAAGTTCATCGAGAGCTTTACCTTCGACTTTTTTAACATCGTTCAACTTGTCTTTGTTTTTAAGACGCAATCTTCTAGCTTGTTCTTCCTGCGTGCGCGTAATCGAAATACTTCCTAAAGAAATTTCGTTCATTGATCCCGTGATCAATGCAGTTGCGAAGTTATCCGTGATGTTGATAACTGTCAGCTCTCCGATTTTATACGTCGGGCTCGGTGTAATTTTTCTTTGTGTCCCGCGGTCTACGAATGAATAAACATCAAACACGTTTCCGAGTTCAACACCATCCGCGCGTCCACGATCTAAATAGACAACATCTCCGAAAGAAGATCCGCTGATAGAATCGCGGTAACTTCCGATGATCGCTGCTTCAACATTTCTACGAGAAAAAGTTTTCGCGATTTTTCCAATCTTTGGTGTGTAAACAGTGATGCGGTCTTTTCTTTGTACAATCCCCGACTGATCGACGACATAACATTCCCATACATCATCAATTTTTCTTACAGCTTTTAACTGCGCTGTTGTCGTGTACTGGTAACCTGAACGGTCAGACACGGCATGTTTCATCTCGCCGCCTGCAGTATAAACCGAGAATAAATCCCCTGGTTTTACTTTCGTCGTTTTATCGAATGAAACATAAATCGTATCAAATTTGTGAATGAAAACTGACTCTTTTGGAGTCGCCTTGATCTCACCTAAATCCTGAACCACGTTTGTCGTGATAAAAGTATTTAAGAAAAATCCTTCACGGTAGTTGAAGGTAATTTTATTTGATTTATCAAATCCTGAACTATCATAGGCATCGGAAGGTTCAGCAATATTAATTACAGAAATTGGCGGATCATATTTTTCGTATTCAATGTTTCTCTGGATTTTTTCCAGACGCTCTAGATCTTCATATGTCTCTTCTGAAGCGAACTGGAAGTAAACTCCCTGATCGATCAGCTTCTTTCTTTCCTGGATCCATGCCGGGCGGTTTTTATCGTCTGAGCTGGTGTATGTACCACCACTCTTCGATCCTTCGATATCATCGTCTGTAAACTCTCCGACCTGAACTTTGGGAAATGAATCTGCATCCCCGGTGTCGAAAGCTAGAATGGTCCCAGGCTCAATTTCATGAGGATTAGTAATCTGCGGATTAAGTGACCAGATTTTTGAATAATAAAATCCTGATCCGAAAAGATTTTTAGAAATTTTCCACAGGTAATCACCTTTTTGAACTTCGTATTTATCGAGCTTGGCCTTAATCGCTAAATCATCCCACTCTTTTGGTGTGATTTTATTTTGTACATATTTTGATAGCTCTAATAATTTTTTTTCTTCAGTACCAGTATCAAAATTTACCGATTCATCGGCAATAATGTCCGGCCTTTCATTTTTCGAAACATCTGCAGCAGCATCAGTTGGGGCCTGATTTTTAGGATTCACCACATTCAATGATCCCATCTTATCGCTTGTCTTAGTTGCTTCAGGAGGCGCTTTTCCTTTAATGGTCGTCGGAGTTACGGCCGTTGCTGATTTGTCCTCTGATGTTGTAGGTGTCGCGTCTGTCTTTGCACCTTCTTTAAAAACCATCGTTCCAATATCTTCCTGCAAAGACTGGAGATCATCCTGCTCTTCTAGAGTCGACATCTGCACATCGTTTCCGGCCGGCGGAGTTTTTGCTTCACTTGCTGAGTTCAGCGATTCATAAACATTTACTTCTTCCAGTGGAGCATCAAGACTTGGGTCAGCTCCCTGAGCGTGAACTTTTCCACCAGCGAGACTTGCCAGCAGCATCAGGAATAAATATTTATTTTTCGAAATCGCCATTTCTTATCCTAAAAATTTTTAGCTTGCTTCAAAAAAATCGTGTAACAGCGAATAGTACTTTGCCTGTTTTTCCGGCTGCTTTAGTTTTTCACTACACACAACCAGTTTACCAAGTGCTTTTATTACAAATCCCGAGAATGCATATTTAGAAATTACTTCTTCATAGACTTGTGAAGATAAATCATACTCACCTTGATTGAAGAGAAGATCTCCCAACATCATTTTCGCGCGTACTACGATTTGTTTTTCTTTTGAACCTTCAAGTTCTTTCAAAATCACTAATGCATTTTCAAATTTATTAACTTTTACTAACTCCTGAACTTCTCTCAGACGTGAAATCTGATCATCAATATCATCTGTATTGTTAACAGTTTTTACACCCATACTCGTTGGAACAGGCGGACCTTTTGTCACAGGTTCAGATTTAAGTGCATCAACACCATCAGCAGTGCGTGGAGCATCCGGGATTGCGCTGTCAATTTTATTCACCAGTTCAGATGGATCTATCATTGTTGTTTCTGAAGTCACAGGCTTTGTTTGTGCATTCGCCTCAGGCTGAATTGCTTTCACTGCGGCCACTTCCTGAGTCTTTAAATTTTTAGATTGATTTAAAAGTTCCTGATATTTTCTTACGACTTCATCGTATTGTTCTTTTGGAACAGTACCGCCTGAAGTTTGCGCACCATCATTTAATGCTGAGTCTACGGATTGATCGCGATGCAACCAAAGTGATGAACACGAGGTTAAAACAAGAGTGCTGCAAATGAGCACGGCGCTGTTTATGGCCTTACTGGCATAATTCCTCTTCACTTTGTCCTCCATGACTTGTAAATGTGAATGCTATATCTTAACTTTTATTGTAAATCAGATCAGATACGTGTCAACGTCATTTAAAGGGCCCTATGTCGAAACAATCTACTCAACTTTTCCATTACATTATTCGTCTTTCTAAAGAAGACTCTGCTTTTTTTTATTTTCAGCTCGAAGCAAGCGATGGCCTATGTTTCTACTCAACTTTGGAACATCCGCATCACGCTCAGTACCGAGACATTGACTTAAAAGGAGACGTACTATTGAAAAAGGAAATGGATCATCTTCTCGCTGAATGCGGAAAGAGATTTAAAATTGAAACATTAGTTGATGAAACTATATTGGATAAAAAAGGTTGAGTATGAAAAAATTATTATTACTTTGTTTGATCATTATTTCTTCTTCATGCACGACAACTCCGGTTTCGGGCAACAAAGCTTTTCTTTTAACTTCAGCGGCTAGTGAAAACCAGCAAGGTGATGATGCTTATAAAGAAATCCTGAAAAAAGAAAAAGAAGTCACAGGAACTGCTCAATCAAAAATGGTTGAAGACATCGGAAGAAGAATCGCTGCTGTTGCAAACCAGCCTGATTTCCAGTGGGAATTTAAAACTCTTCAAAGTGAAGAACCGAATGCTTTCTGCTTGCCAGGCGGAAAAGTAGCAGTGTACACGGCCATTTTTAAATACGCAGGAAACGAAGCAGGACTCGCAACAGTTATGGGACATGAGATTGGTCACGCTATCGCTCGTCACGGTGGTCAGCGTATGACTCAGGAAATGATCACAGGGGGTCTTCTCGCGGGCGTAGGAGCTGTTGGTTTTTCTAACATGGATCCTACAAAAAAAGCGGTAGTCATGGCCGCATTGGGTGTTGGAGCAACATATGGTATTACACTTCCCTTTTCTCGTTCAGAAGAAACTGAAGCAGATGAGATTGGTTTAATATTAATGGCAAAGGCCGGATATAATCCGAACGAAGCTGTAAATTTCTGGGATAGATTTTCTAAGGCGGGAGGATCAGCTCCTCCGGAATTTATGTCTACTCACCCTAACAGTGAGAAACGTAGAGAGCACTTAAGATCGTTAATACCGAAGGCGATGGAAGATTATAATAGTTCTGCCAAACTTGGGTCTGGCAGAACTATTTAATATTTAATATTTTATTTTTTCTTTTTAACTGCAGCTTTCTTTTTTGCATCTTTATTAGATTCAACAACTGGAGCTGCATCAGGATAATTCAACTTAACTCTCACAGAAAAGTGATCCGAAAATCCCATCTCCTCTCTCGACTTAGCTTCAGTATTAAAACGATTTGGAATCATCACAATCTTACGATCCTTTTCATCTTCACTACCCGCCTTTCTCTTTAATTCTTTCATCGCAAACGACGGTAGGTAAACTTCAAAACTCGGTACAACAATTTCTAAATCCTTTCCGTCATGAAGCTCGCTCGTATAAAAAATATGATCCAGGTAATTCCACTCACTTTTCTTAGGATAGTAATAAGACCCTGGTGGAAGTTTGGCTTTATCAGCATCACTGATTGTTTTATCAGCTTTAAACACTTCAACAGTATCAGAGAATAAATTATCTTTTTCTAAAACAGTTTTAAATGGATGAGGATTGTTTGAATCAATTGTATTGAAGTCCCCCATTGCAATGATATTCATCTTTGGATTTTTCGCCAGAATTTCTTTCACTCTGTTAGCTAAAACTTCAGCAGCTTTCACACGCCATGAATCCGGATTAGCAAGAGACGGCCAGTGGTTTACAAAAATTGTTAACGGGTAACCGCCAACAGTAAACTCAACTTCCAGAATATTTCTTGTAGGATAATCAACGGGCACCACATGTTCAGCGCGGGAGATTTTTTTGATATCTGCATTTAACTTGAACATTAAAGCAACGTCCACACCGCGGTTGTCAGGACTGTTGGTCATTTCAAAATTTTCGTATCCAAGTTTTTTTGTCAGTCGTCCGATGACTTCCGGGTTTTCAACTTCAACCAGTCCCAGGAAATCAGGCAGGTCGTGTTTTTCTTTCAGAACAACATCCGCGATCTGGGAAAGTTTCATTTCAACTTTATCATCAGTCCAGTTCGCTTCGTAACATTCGGCACGTCTGTACTTGCTGTTTTCTTTTGCGCACGCTTCTTTTTTTCCCGGATAATCTTTTGGTAAAAAACTCCAGTCGATTTTTCCTTCGTCGTGTTTAGCATCAAAAAGATTTTCTACGTTGTAAGACATGATCTGCACACTCTTGGCGTGAACGGAAAATGCACTCATTAAGATGAATAATGAAAGAATCAATTTCATGATGGCCCCATGGTTAAAATAGGCCTTGAATTTATCAAATTTAGAGAGCAGTGACCAGTGAAAGGACATCGTCATGGTGAGTCTTAGTTTTAACATCATCCATAATATGCTTAAGTTTTCCGTCGGCGCCGATAATAAAACTAATACGTTTCACACCCATGTACTCACGTCCCATGAACTTTTTTAGTCCCCATACGCCGTATTTTTCCGCAATCAAATGTTCCGGATCTGAAAGAAGATCAAAGTTCAGTTTTTCTTTTTCGATAAATTTCTTTAACTTGGGAGGAAGATCGGGACTGATACCGAACACTACTGTACCGGCCTTCGCCAGATCTTTTTTGATATCGCGGATACCGCAGGCCTGGGTTGTACATCCCGGCGTTGAGGCCTTCGGATAAAAATAAAGAACGATAGTTTTATCTTTTATTTTTTTCAGGTCTACTTCTTCAGAGTTTTGATTAAGTAATGTGAAGAGTAAGGCCTTGGTGCCGATTTTGGGATAACTCATTTTTTTTCCTACCATTTATTTCTAAGTTCTCGAAGCCTGATAAAAATTTCTTTATCTGTGCCGGAGTTCAAGTTTAATTTTTGATGGATAACAGGATTTTGTAATCTCAAAAATGTATTAATTTTTCTTTCGATCAACATGTCGTTGATAAAAAATGTTTCGTTCAGATCAAGATTTTCTATTTTATTTAAAAAACTTTTCGCATCCGTATTGGTCGATTCAATCTCCATCGTAAATTCCAAATTGCGTTTTAAATAGTCGTGCCCTGGATAAACCAGAAGTTCATCGGGAAAAGTCGAAAAAATATTGTGAATCGTAGCGAAGAGAATTTCCGGGTCGCCGCCATTGTGGCAATTGCCTACTCCAGCATTGAAAAAACAATCACCGGTAAAAATCGCATGAGGTGTACCGTTTTTTTTCAGCATTAAACAAATATGTGAGAGTGTATGCCCGGGTGTATAAAGCGATTCAAGCGACCACTCATTATTTTTATAAATCACTTCACCATCGAGAAGACCCTTCGTCATTCCCGGTATTGCGGCCTTTATATGAGCAAAAACCGGACAATTATAGGTCTGTACTAACACCCCATTTCCCTGATAGTGATCCCAGTGGTCATGAGTGTTAATGATTCCAGTCAGGGTCGTTTTGTCCCCTAAAAACGCCTTAACTTCCTGTGCATTAAAGGGATCGATGCAATAAATAGCGCCATCATCAAAAATGATGATGTAACAGAAGTTTCTTAGGGTATTCTTGAAGAAGATTTGCTGAACTCTCATGCAGATCATATTATATGAGATAATCCTGTGAGGAAAGAAAATGGAAGCAAGTTTTTATACAAAAATATTTCTGGTAGCGTTGTTTACAAAAAGTCTCATCGAAAGTCTTTTAGACAAAAGAAATATGGACCATATCATGAAGCACAGAAGTGCTGTGCCTGATAAGTTCAAGGAGCAGATCACACTTGCCGATCACCAGAAAGCGGCCGATTATTCGGTTGAAAAAATAAAAGTCTCACAAGTTTTTCATCTGGTTGATCTGGTTATATTTTTAGCACTGACGCTCTTGGGTGGACTGGAACTTATTAATCAATATGCTTTGGGCCTTTCAAGTTCACCGATCATTACAGGATTGATCTTTTTTGCCATCCTTGGAACTTTTTCTGCGATCACTTCACTTCCAAAATCTCTCTACTTCACATTCGTCATCGAAGAAAAATACGGCTTCAATAAAACGACATGGAAAACTTTTGTCGGTGATATGGCCAAGGCCGGTCTTCTCACTTTAGTTCTCGGAACGCCGATTGCTTATTCCATTTTATGGATCATGGGAAAACTCGGTGCTAACTGGTGGGTATACGCTTTCATCTTCTTAACTCTCATTCAGCTACTGCTGGTATTTATTTTCCCTACTTTCATCGCTCCGATCTTCAATAAATTTTCTCCGCTTGAAGAAGGCGTTGTAAAAAATAAAATTATGGACCTGCTGGCCCGTTGTGGTTTTAAAAGTTCAGGATTGTTTGTGATGGATGCTTCAAAAAGAAGCGGACACGGAAATGCTTACTTTACCGGATTCGGAAAAAGTAAACGCGTTGTTTTTTTCGATACTCTACTAACGAGCCTTGATGCTGATGAAGTGGAAGCGGTATTAGCTCATGAGCTGGGCCACATGAAAAAGAAGCACGTGCTAAAAGGAATGATCAAAGGAATTATTTTCAGCTTCATTGGTTTTGCGATTCTTGGTTACCTGAGAAAAAATCCGATATTCTTCAACGGCCACGGAGTCCAGACGGTGACAGATTATATGGCACTGACTTTATTTTCGATGGTGGCAGGAGTCTACACTTTTTTACTGACTCCGATCTCTTCATACACTTCGAGAAAACATGAATACGAAGCAGATCAGTTTGCCAGTGAAAACGCGCAGGCAGGAAAACTTATTACAGCACTTGTAAAAATGTACAAGGACAATGCGAGTTCGCTGACTCCGGATCCGTTATTTAGTAAGTTTTATTTTTCTCACCCTCCGGCACTGGAGCGCGTGAGTTATCTGGAGAAACTTGAAAAGCAAAATGCTTAGTAAGGTTTAAAGTCCGGCTTCACAATCGAATACATATGCATATCGCGGGTTATACCTTTTAAGTACATTGATGCTTTTAAGGTACCCTCGTAATTCATGCCAAGCTTTTCCATCACGCGTGAGCTTTGTGGATTTAAAATATCACAACGACATTGCAGTCTTTCAATCGCAAAATTTTGAAATACATAATTGATGAGAGGTTTAGAGGCCTCGACAGCAAAACCTTTTCCCCACACTTCCTCACTTAAAGCATACGCCAGTTCGAATGTACGGTTTTTTGGATTTACCGCCATCACTCCGATACTTCCGATAACTTTCTTTTTAGAATCATCTTTTAAGACCATCGCCATTGGATCTATACAACCTTTAGCATACGAGCTTAAAGCGAAGTCGATAAACTTCTGCGAGTCCTTTAAAGTTTCATGCGGCTCCCAGGTTACGTATCGGGCAACATTCGGATTTTTGCAGTAATCAAAAATATCCTGCAGATCTGCCTGCGTGAATTTTCTCAGGATGAGTCTTTCTGTTTCAAAAAATTCAACGGGAAATGGAAGATACTCTTCTAAAAGTGGAAACGACTTGATGACATCCTGAAAGTATTTTTCAAGTTCAGGAGAAAAAGCATTTAACTTATTACAATCGATATCGAGTTCAGCAACGAACTCTCCTTTTTTATTGGCGATAGGAACTACCAATTCTGATCTGGTTTTTAAACTGCAGGCAATATGAGTTGAATCAGTTGTAACGTCGGCCACATTCACTGTGCGTTCTTCACGAAGGGCCATTCCGCAAAATCCGCGGTCGATAGAAATGCGGACGTGATCTGTGACTTCACCGATGTAAGGTCCGATTACTAAATCAGTTGAGTTAATCTGGTGCAGATAACTTTCTTTATAATATATCCCGATCCAGTCACAGACCTGAGGCTGTGCTGATTTAACTTTTTCAAGCCACTGTAAAACTCGTGCGAGATAGATTTCCATAAAAACTTATACCGGTTTAAAAAGAACTTCATTGAAAGCAGCTTTCAAATGTTCGAAGTATGGTTTTCTGTATTTTTCAATTTCGTTGTGGATCTCATGATAAGAGCCGTCGAAAACTTTTAACTGAAAAGATTTATCAACAGTCGTAAAATATTCGATCAGATCTTTGCTGCCGACAACATGGTCTGCACTTCCGACAGAGACATAACTCGGACAAGTCGATCTGAGTGGTCTTGCAAAAGTACTCTTCACAGTCTTCATGATTTCGAACATCAGCTTTGATTCAAGCTTGAGAGAGTTCAAGGGGTCTTTAATGTA
Source organism: Bacteriovorax sp. (assembly GCA_014378525.1). Lineage (GTDB taxonomy): Bacteria > Bdellovibrionota > Bacteriovoracia > Bacteriovoracales > Bacteriovoracaceae > Bacteriovorax. Next base: position 6,949 of record JACMNL010000045.1, on the reverse strand, counting down.
TTCTTCTTTCACGCGCGGATCATGTGAAAGATATTTTAAATCAACCAGACCGCCGATTGGAAATGTGTAAGGAAGATTTCCCATCGTGTTAAAAAATCCTGTTGGAAGTACTTTAACAAGTGTTCCAAGGAATCCGTCAGCACCAACCGGTGGAGCATTGACGATTAATCTTTCAGGATAAATATTGCTGTCGACATAATTTTGTATGAACGCACACGTAATCAGACCACCCATTGAGTGTCCGAATAAAACGTAGCGGTCCATTCTATATTTTTCTTTTAAAAATCTCGTGATCTCAAGAAGGTCTTCCATATAAAGCGAGAAGTCTTCGATGTAAGCTTTTTTACCAGTGCTTCTTCCATGACCGCGAAGGTCGTATTGAAAGACGTTGAAGTCGTGGCCGAAAAGTTCAGGAATATATTTGTGACGGTCCATGTGCTCGCCGACTCCGTGAGTGGCGATGATCCAGACGGGACTTCCGGATTCTTTGATCTGCACGTAGAGTTCAGCTCCGTCGCGCATTTTTAGAAATTTTTTATCCATAAACATGGGGCAGTCCTTGAAAAGTTTCTGCCCCAATTTTACTATAACTAGGTCTTTTTTTCTATTTTTCTTTTAGGCCAGCTTTCATTCCTGTTCCAGCTTGTCTGTATGCAGGAACTCCTGATTGCTTACATCCTTCCTGATCTAATGACTTAGCAATTGATTCAGCAGGAAGTGTTACGTTCTGAATAACTCTTGCTACGTGTCTTTGAACGATACAGCTCTTGAACCAGCTTTGTTGTAATGATCCTTCAGATCCTTTTTTAAACCATCCAGAACCTGGTTTTTTACCAGCATCCATATCATTGTAAGTTACGTTATCAGTTCCTGACTTATATTTTCCACCCCAGTGAAGAGCTTCGATTAAATCAAGCGGGTTCATAGCTGGAAGTTCCGATGATTTTGCCTGGTAGTAGTATCCAACGATTTTTGATTGAGATGGACCTGCGTTGTACATTGCTACGGCCATTAACCAACCAGTGTGTAATGGATAATATTTTGAAGCGTAAGTATTTTTACAAGCTCTCGGGAAAGTTTTCCCGGCAGTATAAATTTCCTGCTCTTTTAATTTTGAAGGAACGAAATTATCGTACAGTCCTCTAAGTGTTCTTGCTTTGAAGTTAACTGAAAGAGCGATATCCTGACAGTTGTTAACAAAAGAAGTTACGGCCTGGTAACGTTTCGATTGAAGGCCTGAGCTTCCTGAAGGAAATCCAGGAACAACCTGTTCAGATGTAATGCCTTTGAAATCTTCTGAAACTAATTCATAAGTAGCACGAGTCCCTAAGTTTTTAACAGCGATGTCGTAAAATGGTTTTACGATTGTTGTTGGAAGCTCATCGTCTTCACATGACATGTCTGACGGCCATCCGTATTTTGCTTTTTCTTCACCAGAAAGTGAGTTCATAGCTGAACACCATTCCTGAATGTTTAACTGAGACATACCACAAGAGTAATTACCACCGTCTGGTGAAACACCAAGAGATGACATTAATGATTCTTGTTTCATTGCGCCGATTAAAACCTGAGCAGGGATTTCGTATTTAAGTGTTGCGGCCTGGATTGCTGCCAGTTTTGCCGGAACATTTTTTCCACCATCAACGACCATCCACGCTTGTTCAATTGTAGCTGGAGTAAAACTTCCAGCTTTTACTGATTCTCTTCTTAATACTTCAGCGTTACGGCAGTATTTTAAATCTGCTGCTTTATTGTTACGCCAGTCAGTGATTTGTTCTTTAGTTGTTTCATCAGGAAAATCTGTATAAGGATTATCCACTCTGCTTAAATCGGGGCAAGTCAGACCACGCACCAGAATTTCTTCAGGGCACATTACTGCCGGGTTATCCCATGAGGTTGTGGCAGCAAAAGATGCATGCATAGACAGAACGAGTGATGCTAGCAAAATTGTTTTCATAATTTTAATCTCTTAAATAATTATTGTTAGTAAAGTACAGGCTAAATAGCAGTTTCAGAAATTTCCGCAAGGTCTTTTGAAAAATATACATGACAAGTGTACTCAGATATTTTGTAAGAATTATTCCTTAATATGAAGGCCGGTTTGTACGATAAAGCATTGTTACCCTTTTGATCCAAGGAGAATCTATGCGTATAACTTACCCCATCCTCTTATCTCTATTGCTCACTTCATGTGCTGCTTATAAGTCTGTGGACCCTATGCACTCGCCTCCATCAACTGTTCGTGAGCCAAGTTCCTCTGATGACGAAACAAACCTGGCAACTGCATTTGATATGATGATGAATTCATCAAACCCTGAGAAAGAGTTTGTTGATTATTTAACACGTCAAAAGAGTATCTTCGTAAGAGCTGAAGCCAACCTTGCTGACTTCGATCACGAGCTTGATGACTCTGTAGCAGCTCAGAAAAACTTCGCATTTGACGACTCAAAAACTTATAAAAAACTGATCGTAATGTGGGGCCTTTCACACAGACTTCAGGACAAAATTATTTATCACTACGTAAAACTGACTGACATGGCCTATGACAAATCTCTTCCTGCTTCGAAGAGAAAAATGGCAAAAAATATTCTTCATAAATTCAAAGCTAAACTAGATTCAAAAGACCCAATGGAAAAAATCTCTTTTGATGAACTAAAAACTGAGATCGCTCAGGCCATCAAAGAAAGACAAGGGATGACAAATAAATCTCTTAATCCAGCTGACGTTCCAGAAGTAAACTTCAAGGACGAACAGGAAAAATTAAAAACACTCAGAGCATACCGCGATCAACTTAGAAACCTTGGTAAAATCGAACAGGACTCTGACAACGATCTTACTCAGAAAATCGAGAGAGATTCTGAAAAATTAAAAATCGTTGATGCTGCAGGAAGAGAGCCGCAAAGTGAACTTAGATTTAAACCAAGTGTTGGACCTGATGGAAACGTTATGGGATTAGTATTCCCGAAAAACGTTTGGGCACTAACATATGATGACGGGCCCAACCCTACTCATACTACTGCTATCTTAAACAACCTTCAGACTCTGGGAATTAAGGCGACATTTTTCTGGCTGGCAGAAAACGTACTTCGTTACCAGTCAGTTGTTGACCTGGTTAAAGAAAGAGGAATGCCTAGAGAAAACCACTCGTGGACTCACCCGCAATTACCTAAACTGGACGACGCCGGATTACAAAAAGAAATTGTTCAATCAACTGCAGTTGATACGAAAGCATACGGCGAAAAACCAAGATTTTTCCGTTGTCCATACGGAGCTGGTAACTCAGTTCCAAAAATCAGAGGTATGATTGCAGACCTTGGTATGATCCACGTTTTCTGGAACGTTGATACTCTTGACTGGCAGGATAAGGATCCTGATTCAATTGTAGAACGTGCGAAAAAACAGATGGCAGCTGCCGGTCACGGTGTTATTCTATTCCATGATATTCACCCGCAGTCGGTCATCGCTTCGAGAAAACTGGTTGAATGGTCTCAAACGCAAAAAGATGCAAATGCTATCCGTTGGGTAACAATTCCTGAGATCGTTGACGAAATGAACGGAGTAACTCCTCCACCTCCAGTTGAACCAAAGCCTGTTGACCCAGCTACTGCAAGTACAAAAGTTAATGGAGCTGTAAAATAAAATTTTTAATTTCACTACTAAGTTTGTTCTTAATATCTTGCACGACGGCCCCTCAAAAAGGGCCGTCTTTTTCTTTTGATAAAATCAACAAACTCGACGATGCCGCCAATTATTTTATGCTGGTATCCGATGGTGCTGTAAAAAGTACATGTGGAATTACACCGAAGCTGGCACTGAATCTTATGCAGCCTCTGCACGCCATGATTGACAGTGAATCTAAAGCGACTGTTCCTCCTATTACGGGCAAAGAACTAGAAACCTGTACTGACAACTGCCACTGCGGGATTTATTCCGATTTAACTGCTGATTCTAAGCTTAAAAACGATCTATATGAAAAGGCACGCACAATTCAAAAGCATAAACTCATTACATGCGCTGAAGTTACTTCAAAGTGGCTTTGTAATGATCCTCTTCTAATGGAACTTAAGGCCGGACTATAAAAAGAACGCATTGGCCAGATTTCAAATAATCAAGTGTAAAATTTACTAAACTCCTTGTTGAGAATCCGGATCCGGGTTACATACTCTGAAAATTCACTCGGAGGATACTCAATTGAAACAAACTTTATTGCCATTAATTCTATTGTCTACTGTGATCGGTTTTCCGTTAGCAAAAGCTCAGGACCAGGCAGCAGTTATACCGGCCCCAATCGTTTATAACGACCAGTCAGCATATTTCATCAACAGCAACTCAGTTCGCGTAAGATCGGCTCCGGATGCTACTGGAAAAATTCTTGGTGAATTATCACTTAACGATAAAGTTAAAATCATCAACCCAACTACAATTAACGGTGGAAAATTTGTTGAAGTAAGCATCGTTCTTACTTACGACCCGATCGTTAAATCAGAAAAATATTATGTGAGCACAGATTATCTTTCTGCAAAAATCATCGACTACAAAGAATTCATTGGAAAATATTTCGTAGTTGTTAACGTTGCAACTGAAACAATTCGTTTATACGAAAGAACTTGTGCTGATAACTCTTGTCCAAATAAAATGCTTATGGAATCAGAAGTTGTTGTTGGAGAAGATATCGATCACCCGAAAGAAGATAAAGGTAAAGGAAGAAGTATCCTTGGATCATACCGTGTAACAGGATGGTCAAAATTCTATCAGGATCCAGATGGACACTACCCTGCTTGGTACAGAGATGGATACCCTGTAGTTCCAGCGCCAGACTCTAAGTGGAATGACTGGTTCTCTAAAAAAGTTATGCCTCTTGATGAAAAAGGAAAACCAGAAGGAAAAATGAGAGGAGCTTTTGGTTGGTATACAGCTTTCGTAGCACCTGAACCGTATGGACAATGGACACATGGAACTTTAGGTTGGGGTGAAGATAAAGATACTTTCATCAAAAAAGTTAAGAAGCCACTTATCAATATTATTTCAGATCCAAGAAGTTCGGGTTGTACTCGTAACAACAATGAAGCTATCGCTTATATCAGAGCAATGATTGATACTGGTGCGCCGATCATCAAGATCTACGCAAAAGAAGAAATCCTTGATCCAACTTTAAGCAGATACCCGAATGCGACTACGCCATTCAACTATGTTTTAACTAAAAACAGAAACCATGCAATCGACCGTGCAGAAGTTATGAAGACATTGGGTGTAACAGATGCTGACCTGAATTCTTTTGCTGTTGCAAGCAAAGGTGGCGGACAGATGTTACTGGATCCAAAAAGCCCTCTTAATCAGGTTATTGAAGTTGGAACATACGATCGTGACACTCACCCTGATGTAATCGAATACACACCAGGTGAAAAACTTTCGAAGTTATCACGCAAGATCGGCCGTAAAGGAAACGTTTACGGAATTAAGTCAGACGATATGCGCGGAACTTTCTACGTAGACGCCGGAATGCTAGAAGGATATTCACACCCTACTACAGTTGTAGAAATTAGTGGATTTTCTGATGAAGTAACTCCTTCGTGGATGGCACTTTCTAACTTAAAAAAATAAGAGGACTTATGAAACGATTAAACACCCTGGTACTCGGAGCTCTGATCTCAACAAATGCGATGGCAAGTATTGCGACTGATAAAAATTTTGACCAGCAGATAAGAGCACAGGGATTAGTCGCGAAAGACCAGTCTTACTGCTTTACAAACGCAGCCGGAAAAACAGAAGGAACGAATGTCGATATGCGCATTCGTTTAGCTTCGGTTTCAAAACTTCTTACTTCATTGTGGGCAGTTGATAAGCTGGGTATGGAATACAAGTACGACATGAAAATTACTATCAAAGACAACAACCTTCATATCGCAGGAGCGCTTGACCCGTTCCTGGGAAATGAAAAAATGTTTTACCTTGTGTCTCAGTTGAATGCATTGGGATACACAAAATTTGATACGATCACGTTTGATAAAAACCTGATCATCGATCCTGATGTAGCTTATGAATCGGATGAATATCCTTCAATGAGCAATGCAATGATCGCAAAACACTTAAGAAACTATTTCAACACAGCTACATGGTCAGCTGATACAAAAACTGAATACGCGACTTATAGAAATATGGCAGCGCCAGGAAGATTCGTAAAAGACATCAGCTTTGAAGCAACAAACGTAAAATTCGTTGAAGAAAATCCGTTCAAAGACGATGCTGATGCTAAAGTTTTAACTCTACCGTCACCAGCTCTTTATAAATATTTAAAAGAGATGAACATTAAATCGAACAACACTGTTGCTGAATCTGTTTTCCGTCAGCTTGGTGGATTGCCAGCTTTCAAAGAATACATGAGCTCACGTTACAGCTTAACGACTGACCAGATTCAGTTTTTTACAGGGTCTGGATTACCGGCAACTGTAAACGGTGAAAGAAAAGACAACTATGCTACTTGTGCGGTCATGCTTGATCTTCTTTCGAACCTGAAAGCGACTGTTGAAAAACAAGGTAAAGAACTTGAAGATCTTGTTGCAGTTCCGGGAAGTGACGGCGGGACATTCAGAAACCGTACTTTCGGTTCTGAATATAAAAACTCGTTCGTTGCGAAGACTGGAACATTGATGCACACATCGACTCTTGCTGGTGCAATGAACACTCAAAAAGGATTCAGTTTCTTTGGTGTGTTTAACCAGTCAACTGACATCGGTGGATCTAAGGTTGTTCAGAACTCAATGGTAAAATCAATCATGACAGAAATGGGCGGACCTAAAGCTTTCGATTACGAAGTTCCGGGTTTCCATGCCTATACTGATGCGCTTAAGAGCTTTGGTGATGAAGAAGATACAAACTTCTCTACAATCGAAAGTGGCCTGAACTAATCAATGAAGAAGAAACTTTCAATTCATAAAATTAAGACTCCCAT
>JACMNL010000044.1 GCA_014378525.1 Bacteriovorax sp. | reverse complement strand
TAAGAGAGTCGGGCCATACGTATAATGTTTTTTCTACCATCTCGGGATCGATGTCGGCCGGAACAGGAACTCCCCATGTCACGTCTCTCGTGATTGATCTGTGTGCCCATCCACTTAGTGTTTCGCATGCAATACCTTGCGCTTCCAGAGCACTTTTTCCGGTATTGAAGTCAGCAAGATTTTCAAATTGAACCACAACTTTTTTTCCGGGAGCATAACGTGATTTATGTTTTGGAAGTGTCGCTCTCATTTCCTTAAATGCCGGCTCATTTGTATTATCAAATTGAAATGCAGGCTGCACGGTTTCGAAAACTTCGTTGAAAACACCTTTGCGCCACTTATTTTGTTTTGATTTAATCCATTCTGTCAGCTGATCAGAAACTTTCCACATATCCAGCCAGAGATGTTTTGTATCTCTTAGTTCCGGAGTGGCATCTGATAAAGAGGATTTTGGATTGATCAGTTGAGAAGGATCGTATTGAGTCCCACATACTTCACACTCATCACTGTATGCAGTTTCATTCGTGCAATTTGGATTCGGACATTTTCCTGTCACATTTCTGTCCTGAAGAAAACGGTTAATTTTTGGATCGAACCATTGTTTTGTGGTTTTTTTCTCCAGCATTTTATTTTGAAAAAGTTTTCTCATAAAATCCTGACAGGTTTCTTTGTGAACCGGGTAACAGTCGGGCTGCGATGTTCCCGAAAAAATATCGTATGAAATTCCGTAGCGGTTGGTTGTCTCAACTTGTTCGCCATGAATTTTATCGATGAATTCACGTAGTGGTATTCCTGCTTTGATCGCAGAAACTTCCGAAGTTGATCCATGATCATCATTTCCACTAACAAATAAAACATTCTGTTTTCCGATCAGCATTCTCATGTACCGGGCCATGATATCAGGCGGAACGATCGCACCTGCAAGGTGACCTAAGTGAAGCGGGCCATTGGCATAAGGCATCCCGCCAGTCACAACTGCGGTCTTTGGTCTCTTCAATTGTTGAAGAACGGATTTTACATCTGTTGGGGGAGTGTATTGTGGTTTATTCATAGGGGATATTATATCGAAGCGCGCTGAGGCAAACAAGGACAAAGCCGCTAAAGTTTACGGGACAAATTTACTCACCTTAAGGATTTTTGGTTCATGCACGTAGAAATAAGTGGGTGGAATTCTTCTAATGCTCCCGTCGAAAGCTGGCCGTTACCTTGCAACTTAATGAACGGATGATAACGTCCAATCTTAAAGTTAGGGGAATAAAATGAAAGATCAAAATACTACTACGAACACTAAAACGACTAAAGAAGCAATTTCAGCTCAACCAGTAATGCACCAGACTTCAAAAGAAATTCAAAAATACGGCACACGTTTTAAAGTTCCATTGGGACTTGAAGATTCTGTTTGTGAACAATCAATTACAAACCTAAACCGCATTCTTGCAGATACAATTACACTTCGCGATCTTTATAAAAAATCGCACTGGCAAACATCTGGCGCAACTTTTTACCAGCTGCATTTATTATTCGATAAACATTATACTGAACAGGCGGGCCTTGTTGATATGATTGCAGAAAGAATCCAGTTACTGGGTGGTATTTCTGTGGCCATGGCAAAAGATGTTGCTGAACTTTCTAAAATTCCTGCTGCACCATCAGGACGTGAAGAAGTTCCTGTTCAAATTTCGCGTTTAGTAGACGCACACGAAACAATCTTTAAGTTCGTAAGAAAGGCCGCAAGACAAGCTTCTGAAGGGGACGATGAAGGAACCAATGATTTACTGGTAAGTAATGTAATCAGAACAAATGAACTTCAAACCTGGTTTGTGTCAGAGCATTTAGTAGCATTGTCACCGATTGCTGCTGATTCATCAGACTTTGATGGATCGTTTTCTAAAGTGAGTAGCGAAACTAAGACTGAGACTAAACCTCGTCACTAATTTTAAAACATAAATTTTCTTACATAGAGGGCTTCTTCACGGAAGCCCTTTTTTTTATTTTTAAATGCGGTTATCCTTTTCACTACAACATTTTTAATGGAGAACTCATGAAAGTTTTAATCGCTATCACAATGCTTTTGGCAAGCTCTGCAACTTTTGCCTGCGTAAATCTTTCAGGCGAGTATCAAACAGAAGAACAAACTTATTATTCGATCGATCAACACGGATGCGAGAGCATGGATGTGGCTGATGAGTCAGGAACAAATGAGATGAAGTTTGATGGAGTGGAGAGATTAACTTACGATTACGACATCGTTGTTGAAGATCAGGTTTTAGCACACGTTGGGATTTTTTTAAGCGGAAAAATTGATGACAAAAAATGGGTGTACACAGAAAAAGACGTCGTCACTTATACAGACGGGCAAGTTGACATTGATAAAAAATGGGCCGAAGTTTCATTTAATAAAGACACAGATCTTCAAACTATTCTACACAATGCAGATGGAACGACAGAAACATTTGTAGACATACGCAACAAGTAACAAGCAATATACAAAAAACAATCCTGAGTTAATCAGGATTGTTTAAATTTCAAAAAATATATTCTTGAGCATTAATTAAGATCTATTTCACCCTGCTAAAGTCGAACTATCTTTTCAGACTTTCACGGCGGGCGTATAACAATATGTCGGTCACTTTTTGGAGAGTTTATGCCGCATAATGAAAGTGAAGATCGCTACAGAATTCTTACGGACTCATTACCACAGCTCATGTGGACTGCTGATGCTGGTGGTAACGTTAACTACGCTAATAAACGCTGTATCGATTACACTGGTCTTCCTTCTCAGGAAAAATTCGGACAGGGTTGGGTTTCTTCAATTCATCCTGAAGATTTTCCAGATGTCGCACAGGCCTGGATGAAGGCCATGGAAACCGCAAACCCCTTCAATGAAGAATACCGAATGAAAGGCGCTGATGGAACCTATCGCTGGTTTTTAGGAAGAGCAGTACCGATCATGCTTAAAAATGGAAAAGTGGATTACTGGATAAGCTCGGCAACTGATATCGATGTTCAAAAACAATCAATCGAAAATTTAGAACATGAAAGAATACTTCGCGAGCAGTTTGTCGCGACTCTTTCACACGATCTTAAAAATCCATTATCAGCAGCTAAAACGGCCGCACATATGATAGGAAAATATTCAAATTCACCGGAAAAATTAGTGAGTCTTTCAGGAAGAGTCGTTGATAATTTAAACCGTGCTGCCCAGATGATCGATAACCTTCTCGATGCCAATAGAATTAAAGCGGGATTCAAACTGGAACTCGACCTGGAAGAGATGGAGCTTTGTTCACTGGTGAGCGAAACTCTGAATGATTTAATTTCAATTCACGGAGATCGTTTTGTTTTAAGAACTACTGATGAGGTCATCAATGGTTACTGGAGTCCGGATGGAATCAGAAGAGTCGTTGAAAATCTTTGCACGAATGCCATCAAGTACGGATCTATTCAGGATAAAGTTACTGTTCGTTTAACAAAATCTACATCTGATATTACTATTTCAGTTCACAATTTTGGAAACCCACTAGAAGAGAAAGTGACTTCTGATTTGTTTGCTCCATTTCAGAGAGTAAATTCCAAGTTGAAGCCTGAATCAAAAGGATGGGGGCTGGGGCTCACGATTGTAAAAGGAATAGCTGAGTCACTCGGCGGTAGCATATCTGTAATGAGTTCAAGCTCGGAAGGTACAACCTTTGTTTTTAAAATTCCTGAAAATCAACAGGTAAAATAATTTTTTAGAAGACTGTCTTTAGAAATTTATTTCTTTTGTTACAGTTCTTTATGACAATATAGAGTATTCTTCCTGTAACCAACGCACATTTTTATTTAATTTTATTAAATCAGATTTAGGTTTATGATGAATCGTCATTAACACTTAAAGGATTAAATATGTCAGTACTATTCGAACCCATCGAACTCGGAAACCTAAAACTCGCAAACAGAATCATCATGGCGCCACTAACACGCGCTCGTGCAGGTGTTGAGCGCATCCCCAATGATGTTATGGCAACATACTACGCTCAGAGAGCATCAGCGGGTCTTATTATCACGGAGGCCACTTCAGTTGATCCAATGGGAGTCGGTTATGCAGACACTCCGGGAATCTGGTCACAAGAGCAGGTCACTGGATGGAAAAAAATTACTGAAGCTGTTCATATGAAAGGCGGAACTATTATACTTCAGTTATGGCACGTCGGAAGAATTTCTGATCCGATGTTTTTAGACGGCAAACAACCGGTAGCACCAAGTGCGATCGCAGCTGAGGGGCACGTAAGTTTAGTTCGTCCGGAAAAAAATTATGTAGTTCCAAGAGAGCTTATGACTTCTGAAATTCCTGCGATCGTTGAGGCCTTCAGAAAAGGTGCACAGAACGCGAAAGATGCAGGATTCGACGGTGTGGAAATTCACGGTGCCAACGGATATTTACTTGATCAGTTTTTACAGGATTCAACAAATAAAAGAACTGACCAGTACGGTGACAGCATCGAAAACAGAGCGCGTTTTGCTCTGGAAGTAACGGACGCTGTTTTAACAGTCTGGGATGCAGGGAATGTCGGGTACCATATCGCTCCACGCGCTGACTCACACACGATGGGGGATTCTAATTTAGAAGCAACCTTCACCTATTTAATGGATAAACTTCGTGACAGAAGACTGGCCTTCGTATTTTCGAGAGAAACTCAAGGCACAGGATATTTAGGGAACAAACTCGCTAAGGCATTCGGTGGCGCTTTTATCGTCAATCAGCAGCTGGAAAAAGAAGCGGCGGAAGCCATCATTAAAAATGGTGACGCTACGGCCGTGGCCTTCGGAATGAAGTTTATTTCAAATCCTGATCTGGTTCATAAGCTGCAGGAGGGGTTGCCACTCACTCCGGTTAACATGGCGACCATTTATGCAAAAGGCGAAACAGGGTACTCGGATTATCCTTAGTTCCCGCTCTTGAATAACATTACTTTTCATGCATAATTAAATCATGAAAAATAAATTATCTATTCTTGTTATTGATGATGAAACTTCTCTTGAGAATGTATACATGACGTTCCTGGGTAAAATCGGAGCAGACGTCGTGTATTGTGATCACCCTCAAAAAGGGTGGCGTGAAATCGAGAAAAAAGAATTCGACCTGATTATCACCGATTTAAAAATGCCGGTCATAACAGGTGATGAATTTATCTCCATCGTCAGAAGTTCAAAACTCAATGTCAGCACTCCAATTATTTTATGTTCAGGTTTTATTAACAAACTGGTTGTCACTGAGATGGCCCGTGAAAGTAAAATTTATTTTTTATCAAAACCTTTTGACAGCAAAACTTTACTGGATCTGGTTGAAAAAGCTCTGGGTGTAAAAAAATCTGATGAAGTTGGTGTTACAACACTGAATGAAAAATGGATCCAGGATTTTACAACAAAACTTTCCAGCGTGACAAAAGAGTCAGTTTCGATTGAAAAATTAACACAGTTTGAAATCTGGAATTTTGAATCAGTTGGTCTGAATTTTTTTGTAACGAAGGCATCTGAACAATTATCAGTGACAATGCTAATTAAGTCGAAAACTTTTTTAAAGATAGCAGGAGTCGTTCAGGGAACTCAATATAAGGATATCGAAGCGGAGACACTTTCTGTATGGCAGGACCTTTTAAATTCCAGAGTGACGTTTTCCAAAATGCTCAGTCAGGAAATTCTCACAGAAACAGGATATAAATCATCTTTTTATAAATTTAATACTCCCAACGGTGAGATTCTCGCTTTCTTAAACTAGCCAGAATCTGCTCTGGCGTGCTAGTTTAACGCAAATCATTTTTTAATTTTTCAGGGGCATGTTTCATGACAGTCGAAAGTACACTTGTAAAACGTTCAGGATCTAAATGTGAACTTTGTTCATCTGATTCTTCTTTAAGTGTTTTTCACATTCCACCAGTCGCAAGCATTCAGCCTGAAAATTCAATTTATCTTTGCAACACATGTGCGACTCAAATAAAAGACCCTTCTAAAATCGAAGTGAATCACTGGCGTGCTTTAAATGAAAGTATGTGGAGTGAAGTTCCCGCGGTACAGGTGATGGCGTGGAGACAGTTAAAACAATTGTCAGGTGAGAGCTGGGCGCGCGATCTTCTTGATCAGTTGTTTCTAGATGAAGAGACATTGAAATGGGCAGAGGCAGGGCTTCCTGAATCTGAATCGAGTGACGATGTGAAACCTACAAAAGACAGCAACGGAACAATTCTTTTGGATGGCGATTCAGTGACTCTTATAAAGGACCTGGAAGTGAAAGGTGCAAACTTTACGGCAAAACGCGGCACACTAGTGAAAAATATAACACTTACTTCCAATCCGGAACATATCGAAGGAAAAGTTAACGGAACACACATTGTGTTGCTGACAATTTATCTGAAAAAAGCAATTTAGTTTTTCCTTACAGCTTTGTAATTATTAATCTCAATTCTAATCATCTCATTTATGTAATCATCTTATGTACAATAATCTTATGAGGTAAAAATGAATGCTGCACAAATTCACTTAATGATTAACCACTTTCCGATAGCTGGAAGTTTTCTGGTTGTACTCTTTTTTATTATGGCCTTCGTTTTTAAAAATAAGCAGTTCATATTATCGGGAATGATTATTGCCATTATTTCTGGAGTTTTTACCATTGGTATGGACTTGAGCGGTGACGGCACGGAAGAAATTATAAAAAATAAACCTGGTGTCACACATGCATTAATCAAGGCGCATGAAGAAGCTGCTGATAAAACTTTAATCGTAATGGTTTTAATGGCGCTAGCTGCAGGTGTTTGGTTTTATGCCAGATCAAAAAAACCTGCATGGATATCAAAAATTGAGATTGGTGTTTTTGTTCTTGGAATTATCTCTTCCGGACTTATCGCTAATACGGCGCACCTGGGTGGTATGATCCGACATGATGAAATCAGAACGATTGTTGCTACACAAATTGAAAAAATTTGAAGATGATTAAATAGTTTTATTTTTAAACGGAGTTGCTAATGCCGGTTACGTCGAAATAAATTGATTCAAATATTTTACAGTCATGCTTTTTTTATTTTTTAATACTTCAAGAGGTGTTCCAGACACAACAACCTGGCCACCTTCATCACCCGCACCAGGCCCCATATCAATTATCCAGTCACAATTTGAAACGACTTTCATATCATGCTCGACAACTATAACTGTGTTACCGGCATCGACAAGTCTGTTAAGCTGTTTTAATAATCTTTCAACATCAGAAGGGTGTAATCCTGTCGTAGGTTCATCTAAAATATAAAGTGTATCTCCATTAGTGATTCGTTGAAGTTCTGTGGCAAGTTTTATTCTCTGTGCCTCTCCACCTGAAAGTTCTGTTGCCGGCTGGCCGAGGCGGAGATAACCAAGTCCCACTTCTCGAAGCACTCCCAATGCTCTCGAGACACTGGTGTCATCACTGAAAAAATCAAAAGCAGCATCTACAGTCATTTTTAATACGTCAGCAATATTTTTTTCTTTATAAGTCACTTCAAGAGTCTTCGCATTGTAACGAGCTCCCTGACAGGTCGGGCAGGGCGTATAGACGCTCGGTAAAAATAAAAGCTCGACCATGACAAAGCCTTCGCCCTGGCAGTGCTCACAGCGTCCCTTGGCCACGTTAAAAGAAAATCTACCGGCATCGTAGTGCCGCAACTTTGCCATTTTAGTATTGGCGAATATTTTTCTTACGTGATCGAACAGGCCGGTGTATGTCGCAAGGTTTGATCTCGGAGTGCGGCCGATGGATTTCTGATCAACCTGTACCATTCTTTTGATACCCTTGATTCCTCCGTGTATCTTTCCATCGATGGTTTCGACAATTGTTCTCTCCAGCTCTTCACCTTCATCGTCGAGTTTTGGTGCTTCCATTCCCAATTCATTTGATATGAGTTCAACCAGCACCTGACTGACGAGAGTGGATTTTCCAGAGCCGGATATTCCTGTCACACTTGTAAAGACTCCCAATGGAAAATCAATTTCCAGGTGATCAAGATTGTTTCTGGTTACATCCTTTAATTTGATCCAGTCTTTTGGTTTTCGAAATTCAGTTTTCTGGTTAACATTATTTCCAAAAATATATTTTCTGGTTTGCGATTCATTTATTTTTTTAAGACCTTCCGGAGGACCACTGTAAAGAATATTTCCTCCAAGTTCACCGGCCATCGGTCCGACATCAATAATCCAGTCTGCTTTATGAATAATATCGATTTCATGTTCGACGACAAAAAGAGAATTACCTGCGGCCTTTAATTTTTCGAACGCACGAAGAAGGGCCTGTGTATCGGCCGGATGTAGTCCTGCAGAAGGTTCATCGAGAACATACACCACACCAAATAAATTTGATCTCACTTGTGTTGCAAGCCTTAGTCTCTGTAATTCTCCAGGTGAAAGTGTAGGTGTGCTCCTCTCCAGCGAAAGATAACCAAGTCCTAAATCAAGAAGTACATCGAGTCTTGCGGCCATATCTTCTGCTATTCTGGTTGCTGCCAGAACCTGTTCGGGATGTTTAACTTTTAATTTTTCCATCTCGGGTGAAGTACCGTTGGCATAAGGATGAAAAATTTTCTTTAACTCTTTAATCGGAAGATGAGAAATTTCAGAAATATTTAATCCCGCAAATTTTACAGATAACGATTCTTTTCTTAAACGCTGGCCATGGCACTCAGAACAGACAGCACTGATCATATATTTTGAAACCCTTTTTTTCATCAGCGGGCTTTGAGTGGTGGCGAAAGTCTGGAGCACATAAGTTCTCGCGCTGGAAAAATTCCCGTGATAACTCGGTTCCATTTTTTTCTTCATCGCCTGTTTCACTTCATGTGATTCAAATCCAGACCACACCGGAACATTCGGCTGTTCTTTCGTAAAGAGAATCCAGTCGCGGTCTTTTTTCGGAAGTTTTTTCCACGGCACATCGATGTCATAACCTAACGTCACCAGCATATCTTTTAAATTTGTACCATGCCAGGCCGGAGGCCAAGCGGCCACAGCACGCTCTCTTATCGTGAGTGAATCATCAGGCACCATGGATTTTTCCGTCACTTCATAAACCTTCCCTAGTCCGTGACAATTCGGACATGCACCTTCAGGAGTGTTAGGTGAAAATCCTTCTGCATAAATAATGGATTGTTTCGCGGGGTAGGTTCCTGCACGTGAATAGAGCATGCGAAGTAAATTTGAAAGTGTCGTCACACTTCCCACTGATGAGCGTGTAGATGGAGATCCTCTTTGCTGCTGTAGAGCTACGGCAGGTGGAAGACCTTCGATCTCATCCACTTCAGGAACCGACATCTGGTTGAACAGTCTCCTGGCATAGGGAGAAACTGATTCAAGGTAACGTCTTTGAGCTTCAGCATAAAGAGTCCCGAAGGCGAGGGAAGATTTCCCCGAACCGGAAACACCAGTGAAGACGACGAGAGCATCTCTGGGAATATCTACGCTTATGTTCTTTAAATTGTTCTCACGAGCTCCGCGAATTTTAACAAAACCTTCCATCTATGCCCCCTTCTCAATGTTCTAATAGCAATTCTCACGCCAAGTAAGAACATGTTAGGAGAGTAAAGTAGAAACTAACGCAGATTTGTTATAACTATTAAGAGGACAATTAAAATTCACAGGAGAGAAAGTGATGAAAGGAATTCTTGCGAGCGCATTATTATTAGTTTCTTTCCAGGCACATTCCAATCTTGAAGTTATCAAGCCGGTGTTCAAAGAAAAAATCGTTTTGAAAATTGTTCGCGCTATCCCTGATAGTTTCGAAACTTACTCAATGACCAATTACAACGGTCGCGAGATGATGCTCGTTTGTGCAAAAAACCGCGTCTATGACAACAACCCGAAAGCGATGATTGAGTACCGCAATTTCTATAACGAGATTGCAGGAAATTTTACGATTGAAAGTAATGAAGTCTGCAAGGATATCGCAAAGTTTATCGAACGTGCACATTATGGAATCGATGAGCAGAGACCATTCATCTTCACACTCAATACCAAAACAATGTCAGTTGAAAAAATTGTTTATCCACATATCGATCCGATGAACGACAACGGTGACGTGAAAGACTTATTTCCAAAAAAAGAAGTGAGGGATTTTCCGAAGCCGCAGGTATTTCTCGAGTAAAAACAAAAATGCCTTGAGTGTTAGGGCACTCAAGGCATAAGAAAACATTCTATAAACTAACTAAGAAAGCGATACTGATGTTAAGCGTGCAAGAGTTGCCATGTGCAAATCGATCTCTGCAAGGATTTCTGCGTTTCTTGTATTGTTTGTTTTAAGTTCCTGCTCAAGAGCAGTAATCTTCATTGTAAGCTCATCAATAACCTGAGCTCTCTGTCTCATTTCCAGTTCTTTTTTATGAGCTTCAAGCTTGGCAAGTTTTGCGGCCTGATTGTCATCCAGAACTTTAATTGTGTTTTTAATTTCTGCTTTTACAGCAGACGTAGCTTTCGAATCAAAGGCCATTCTTTTTGTTCGAATGATCGGGTTAGAGGCAGACTCTGCTCTCAGTTGAGCACTTCTGTCTTTCATATCTTTTGGAAGATCCGTCGACTTAAAAAAGTAGAATCCCATTGCGACAAGAGTTACGCCCATTAATGCTTCGATCATACAAACCTCAAGGTTTCCGTTAAAAGTAATTAACTAAATGTAACTGAAAACTAAGAGGCCTTGGGGCACACATGTAAAGATTTTACTACCCAATTAAAAGTGTCAAAGGTTTAGACAGAGGACTATTTTATCGGGAGTTTAAGGGTGAAAAGAGTGCCTTTTCCCTCTGAGCTGGACACCAGAACTTCGCCGTCGTGAGCTTCTGCAACCCCTTTGACGAGGGCAAGACCCAGACCCCATCCCTTGACCTTACTTTGTTCTGCTTCGGCCGTGCGGTGAAATGAATCGAATAATTTTTCCTGTTCATCCTTTGAGATTTCTCTACCGTCATTATGTACAGAAAGAAGCGCGAACCCTTTTGCTTCTTCCAGATTGATTATGATCGGCGTATTCATCGAGCCATATTTAATTGCATTTGTAATGAGGTTTTCAAGTGCTCTGCGAATACCATTTGTGGCCCATGTTCCATTTAATGAAATGACGGAATAACTTAGCTGAAGTCTGTCGCCATAGCTTGGAAGCATATCTTCATACATGTGCGTGACCCGCGTTTTTAAATCGCAATGTTCAAAATCCAGAGGAATTGTTTTGCCAGAACGGATACGTGAAACATCCAGCAGTGATTGGGTCATCGATTCAATCATTTCGAGGCTCTTTAAAGTCTTCTGCAGAATGATGGCATTTTTTTCGACATTTTCAGGATGTTTAATGACCGATTGAACACCCATTTTTGTAATAGTTAGGGGAGTACGTACATCGTGAGATACGAGGGCCAGTACTTTCTCCATCATTAGAGCACCTTCAACTGCTTCTTTTTTACTCATATCTATTTTGTGAAAAGAAGATCTAAGTTTAGCAATCAAGTAACTCACAAAAATAGTTATGCCTGTAACGATAATAAAATGTTCAACGCCTTGTACTGAATCAAAGATACTGCCGATTGGTTGTAAAAAATAATAATCTGCAATCAGGCCCAGAACGATGGCAAAAGGAACAGCGATAAAAAAACCACTGTAAAGACTTATGATAATCACAATCGTAATTATCAGAGAGCTGAAGTAAAGTCCGGTTAAACTGGTAATCGTATAGACCGCACACAATCCAAGAATGGCAGCGATAAATGCAAAGATCAGTCTTTTATAAAAAGGCTTCTTGCTGATAAAAGCAATTTCCCAATCCTGATAAGGACCTGCTAGATTCATAATAACCTCTCTGGCAATTATCTAACTCCCGTTAAACAACAATTGCAAGCATATCTTGATTCCAGATTGATTAGAGTCAATACGAAAAATAATTTGAAGCATTAGACGAAGGCCTCAAATATATGAGGCCTTGAAAAAATTAATTAAAGTAAATCGTCGCAGGCATTCAGGTCGTTATTTATTAAATCCTGAACACTTTTTAACATCGCATTACATGCTGGAACAACTTCCGCTTCTTTTCTTACAATCGGCCCGTAGTGGCTGCGCAGTACTCTTAGTGTTGCCATGGCGTATTCAGCAGCGAAGGCAGGGCAAGATTTATTTAAAGTCTGGTAAGTTGCACCTTCACCGCTTCCATAGATACTGGCTGCCGAACAACTTACACCAACTTTATATACATCGAGCCAGCACATTTCAGGTCTTGCTTTATATTCAGCATAAAGTGCAGAGAGTACAGGGGATGCTGTCATTGAGTTATAGCTTGTCTGAAACATTCCTGCTTCTGCTGTACTCGCTGATGTATTCGATGCCGTTGTATCTCTTCCTTCACAGTATTGTCCTGAAGACTCTCTCATACCTAAACCAATACCAAGAGTGTAGAGTGAGCGAAGTGCATCTTGTCCTGCTACATTCACAACAAAACCTAAACTCGAAAATGTTGATGAGTAATGAGCAAGGGCATCTTTTGCCGCATCACCGGCCTTACTGCTAAGTAGTGTTGCAGTTGAAGTTGGTGCTGCAAGTGTTGTCTGCAGTCGACATAAACTTCTCGCATAGTTTAATGCCATCCCTTTAATGTAGGCTGCCGGTGCTTTACCGCGGTTTTTCCACGAGTAGCTTGCACAAGATGAACTTGCTGCAATCGACTTGATCTGATCGATGTAAGAGCTGTCTGCTGGCGGAGTGGTTGGTGTTGTGGGCGTAGTTGGTGTCGTTGGCGTCGTCGGTGTACTTGGTCTTCTTGCTCCCCATGCATGAGCAGTGCTGCTCATAAATAGAGTCACTAGCGATATCATCGCTAATTTTTGGTAATGCTTCATCCTAAAGCTCCTATGAATGTTGGAACAGTTTCTTAGTGATCGTCCTTGATCAGTTATATTTTTACAAAGCAGATACTGTGCCAAGAAGAAATGTGAGATAAGAAACTGAAAAAAGATAAAGTCTAATTAAAAAAAATATAAAGCTCGGTAGCATAGTGAATCTTTTTTTTTCAGGTAAAAAAAAATTGCTTAGGGTTTACGGTGTACAGTTGTCACCGAGGAAATTACTTCTGACTTTTTCTCTCAAGAAGCATTTTGGTTCAGCGCGCCCGTCGAATTGAGAATATTTTCCTCAGAAAAATTTTTTCTGAATGAGTTTACATCTAGTTGAGAGGAAATTTAATTTGGCACCCTTGCTGCAATAGATATTCTCAGAAAGACCAGATGAAAATCTCGGTTGCGGTATTAATTACTGGTGTAATTAAAGTGAAGTGAAACATTATTGAATAACTTTACTCAGGCCAATTTAAGAATTAGGGTGCGCTGGAAAAACTACGGATCATAAGTCCAATGTTAATTCAGGCCCTACAAAAGATGGTTCATTAAAATGCTCCGATCTATTAACTAATTTGAAGAGCCTGCTCCTCACAATCAATAAAAGCCACCCTTGTTCGGGTGGCTTTTTATTTTATTTAATACTTGATAACTCAAGATTAACAACATGCTCGCTGTCATTCTTTGTAAGATAGATAAAATCAAAGAATGAAAAAATCCAAATACATATTTTTAGTTGTACTAAGTATAATTTTGAGTTCATGTGACGGAAGCACCGCTTCGTCAGGTGACGGTTCCTTCTCAGGAACAAGTTCATATAGTGACCGCGCATTCCCTGCCGACAATCCATGGAATCAGGATATCTCTAATGAACCACTCGATCCCAACTCTGATACTTATATTACTTCGCTTGGTAAAAGTGGAACTGTTCACCCGGACTTTGGTACGTGGTGGGAAGGAGCTCCTCTTGGACAACCCGTAAATGTTGTCACCAGTACGCAGTCGAAAGTACCTGTGACATTTAGTTATGTAAGAGAGAGTGATCCGGGTCCGTATCCAATTCCTGCTGATGCAGAAATTCAGGGTGGTCCGGAGGGAACCGGCGACAGACATTTAATTGTCATTGATAAAGACAACGGCATCCTTTATGAAATGTATCAGGCCTTTCAAAACAGTGATGGAAGCTGGAGAGCAGACTCAGGTGCAAAATTTAATCTAAACACCAATGAACTTCGACCGGCAGGATACACTTCTGCAGATGCAGCAGGACTTCCCATCTATCCGGGCCTCGTTCGTTATGAGGAAGTTGTTGTGAAAAAAGAAATCAATCATGCGCTGAGATTTACTGCTAACAGAACCAGACACGCTTATGTTTATCCGGCGAGACATGCTGCGGGCATTTCAACGGATTCGTCATTACCTCCGATGGGAATGAGAGTACGGTTGAAGGCCAGCTTTGATATCTCTCCTTATCCGGAAAGTGTGCAGATTATATTACGTGCACTAAAAAAATACGGAATGATTTTAGCTGACAACGGAACAAGCTGGATGCTTTCTGGAATACCCGATGACAACTGGAGTGATTCAGAACTTCACACCATCAAACAAGTTCCAGGCTCGGCCTTTGAAGTTGTAAAAATGGGTGAAGTTCAATACTGATCATTTTTTGTTATGCTGAACCCATTTGATGTCTTCAGTGTTGTAACCACTTTCATGCAGTTTCGCTAAAATTTCCTGAACTTTCTCATGAGAAAATTGTGCTTCCCCGGTCATGATCCATAAGTATTTTTGATCGGGGACACCAATTGCTGTCCATTCATAATTATCACCCAGACCGATAATCAGATAATCAAACTTCAAAGGCCACCAGGGCTGTACTGACCAGGTTGAGTTAGTGACAGTGTCTTTCACCCAGCCTTTTTGCGGCATCTTTTTTACAGGCCCGTCAAACGCACCTTCGTTGTAACTGAAATCGATATCAATTCTTTTTTCTTTTTCATTCCATGTATAACTTTCAACACTGTTATACGGATTTTTTTCAAACGACGTAAATCTTCCGGCCTGCACGTGCCAAGGCTTCATGAAACGTGGAAGATCCACTTTCGAAACTGTTTTCGTGTAGGGGGCAGTATGTGAGCAGGCACTTATCAAAAATCCACAGAGCAGAGGGAGTGATGTTTTAAGTAAATTCATTTTTAACCTCCAGGTTATTCTTTTTTGAGCATATCAACAGAATGACTATTAGTGACTCTTGCAGAAGAGTTGTCGAACACCTTAATTTAAATAAAGCGTCCGATTGGCGCAGTCGGGTATTTGGTTCTTAGTTTTTCCCCGTTAAAACCGATAAAGCTGCATGAAAAAATCACTAATTGTAATAAACATTGTGGCCCTCTTTTTAACTTCCTGCAGTAGCTTCAAAAATACTGAACGCGAACCTGCTGCTGCAGATCTTCCATGTCAGGACATCGTCAAAGAATTTTTCACGGATAAAAAAACGGATGCCATGTCAGCTGAGTTAAAAAAATATTTAAAGATGGATTTAACAGCAGATGAAGCGAATGATTTTTTCAAAGAGTTCAGCGATGCTGATGCAAAGTTAACTGAAAGACAAGTCGAAACATTCAGGGCCATTTTTCTCTACGGAAAAGAAGATGCTAAAGTTCGTCAGGAGCTTTTAAAAGAATTTCGCAGTCAGATGAATGGAAAAGGTATAGATGATACTAACAAAACCTGGGAAAAATTCGCAACCCATAAAAAGAAAGTTGATGCTAAAAAAGCAAAAATGATTCCGGAAAAAGCGGCCATCTATGAAAAACTTTATTACAGCTGCAAAACCCAGATCAAGGGAAAACCAACAGACGTCGATTTGAAATATGCCAAACGTTTAACTTATGCACTGACAGCTGGCGGCCTCGGCTCATCAATTATTTCTTACAACACTGTTCACTGGAACGAAGAAAAAAATCAAAAGTATTTTAATGAACTTTATTTCACACTTGGAATTGGAATGGTCTTCAGTTTTATCGGTGGAAAACTTGTTCTTTCAAATCCAAACCTGAATCCCTGGACTGGCAAAATGCCAATGGCCTTTTTAAGTAATGCCATCAGCGATGCCGGAGTTTCCGGAATCTATGCTTACATGTTTAAAACTAAAGACACGGCACTTGAAAAAAAATTAAAGGATCTTGAGTCTGATCCGGAAGCCAACAAAAAGCTGCAGGAGCTTTTAGTGATCGCAGAAGAGAATCATTTATTTGAAAAACATTTGAAAAATACTCAGGACATGTTTAAGGATAAAAAATCAGACCGCAGTATGAAACCTGCTGACTTTGACCATGTTGTTACAATGGATGATATCGATCTCGATGAAAGTCGCGAGCTGCTTTTGTCAGCACTGGCAGAGCAGGAGTATCAAGAAAAATCAGGGGTGATGAAAACCGGATATCCGGCCGTGGACAGATTTACCTTTCACAGGATTTTTAACCTGATGAGTGTACCTTCAAACATCGGTCTAACGATTTTAATGCACAATCAGATGTGTATGTCAGAAGATCCTAAAAAAGGATTTGCTAAGGCCGTAGGGATTTATATGGGAGCATCTATTTTAATGGACGCCCTTTATTTCAAATCCAAGAAGGAAGTAATAAATCAGTAATTAGGGTGAAAGATAATTGATGTTCTGAAGATTTTTAAAGAGCTTGTCTTCATCCATCCAGATTTTACCATTTTCAATTTCAAACGGATCATCTTTGATTTTCCAGTTCGGTCCCCATGAATTCTGCGCGAGGTATTGAATACGGTTGTCTTTACATCTGTAGCCGATCATTGTGACTGCGTGGAATCCGTGCATGCCTGTCGACTGGCAAGTATCATTTTTAGTTGCAACAGCTTCTTTATTCCAGTCGTAAGACGTATCACTCCAGAATTTTGTACAGATGTCGAGACCTACTCCATGATTCGCACCAAGACTTCTCATCATTTTTGTGCGGTTTTCTTTTATAACTGTTTCTGCTTTGGCCGAAAGACCAGATGCATTCGCAGGAAAATCCTCAGGCGTAAATGACATATAATTTTTTTCGCATTTTAAATTTTCCGGAATTTGAATTCGCTTTTCCGGTGTACAGTCGCTGGCAATTAGCCCCATCAAAGCTTCATCGTAATTGAGCCCTGCTTTTTTTGTAAGGAAGTCTACAAAACCTGACATGTTGTTAAATGTTTTAGCTGGAAGTATGCCGGCCATATCATTTACACGTTCAAGAAGATCACCATACTTACAAAGAACACTGTCTTCTTTTGCTCTCGTTAAAAAGTTTTCTTTATCTTTGAAATAATTTAAAACATTTTCTTTTTTACAGTCATCAACTTTTTGAAGTGCAACTCTATCGTAGTCATCGGATAAGGTTTTTTTATCTTCTGGTGACATCATGGAAAGTAAATTTTTATAAAATTTTTCACGTTGTGCGGGTGCAGGTTTTGAGCGGTCGTTTTTCGCCAGTATGGAATTCATTCCCGACATCAAACCATCCACATTACCATCAGGTTTGTATAGTTCAGGAAGCGCTTTTATCAGATCTGCTTTAACTCCGGGCAGAAGCTGGAATTCAAGCGTGCGGGTATTGTCTCCTTTTTGAATAGTATAGACTGACCCAAGCATGTCGTAACTCTTGCAGTCCGGTGTATTGGTCTGCATTCTGAACTTATCATTATAACATTTCGTATTGGCGAGAAGTGCTCTTGTTATCGTATTATTTAAAATTTTTGCTGCCTTTTCAGGATCGAGTTTCGTACATTGTTTTACTAAAAATTCATCGCTGTTATTTTTGACGAAGTTTGTAAGTGCAACAGAGAAAGTATCTGCATCTTCCCGCTGCCTGCGAAGAACTTCCGCTTTTGCAGAATCTTTATCGAACGAATAACCAAATCTTTTTTGATAAGTGTTCATATATCTTGAAGCACTGGCCAGCGTTTTTTCCTGTTCAAAAGTAAGGTCCAGATTATTTCCGGTCTTTGCATCAAAATAGCTGTGCTCAAGATTTACGTCTTCAGCTTTGCAGATCGAACCTTTACCTGATTTTTTTTGACGATCGAGGGCCAGATTAATGGCGTCACATGAATAACCTCCGTTCACTTCAGAATTATTTTCCGGAGCAACAGTTCCATCTAATTTTTTTCCGTCTCTGGTAAAAAGCTTATCTCCCTTCGATCTTTTTTCTTTGAGAGATTTATCATTGGTATAATATAATCCAAGATTCAAATACGAGAGGTTAGGGTTACCTGGAACAGCTGATTGCAAAAGAAGTGCGGCTTGATTGGCATAACAACTTCCTATACCATCCTGATCCTGAACTGCGGCCTTCTCTAAACTCTTTCCGTCTTTATCAAGTCTAATGACAGTGCCTTCTGGGATACCATCACAATCCATAGACCACGCATTGAAGGATACTATAAAAATAAGCAATGAGTATTTCATCTATTTATCCTTAACGAGTGCAATCAGGTTGATTGCAGAGATCATCGAGCCGTCATCAAAAACACAAAATGAGTTTTCATTATTCTGGAGATCTTTTAAAATTTTTATCTTTTGTTTGAGTCCGATAGTGCAGATAACTGCCCCCGGATTTTTTCCACCTTTCATTGAACCGGCCGGAAGTTTAACGGTTTTTTTTTCCTGAATTATTTTTGCGGCCGTGCAAGTTGATTTTTCGAAACTCACTTCACTGTTAACACAGTGATGAGAAATTAGAATATTGCTTGAAGGATCTAAACTGAATAGATAATTATCTGAACCATGAGTCCAGACCTGACGCGAGAGATCGGATGACCAGACGCTGAAAGAGATAGTTGACAGTAATAGTAGTATTTTCATGAAACCTCACTCCCATTATTATAATCCAAGCTCTCTAAATTAATTAGAGAGACAAAAACTCCCTTGCGAATCAAATTTCAACTGGGTAATGTAAAACGGCCATGGAAGAGAATATAAAAATTGAGATTATCGGTCGTTATGGAGCAACACTTTCGCTGATTGAAGTGGGTCTGGGCTCATTATTGCATGGTCTGCAATTTCCTTTCACTGGAATTATCATGTCACTCAATCAGGGTTATATTCTTTGCAGGGCCGCACTGGCGGGTAGAGAACTTCCCAAAAGTGAGTGGACGACTTATAGTATTTCAAACATTGCTGCTGTTTTGAAATCCCTTTCTCCTGCAGGAAAAAAACTGGGACCGATGGTGAGTCTTAGTATGCAGGGCCTGTTTTTTAACATCGGCACCATTGCATTAGGTACAAATCCATTAGGACTTTGTTTTGCTATGGCACTTTCCTCACTCTGGACTTTTATTCAGCCACTCATCACATACTATCTTTTTTTCGGTGAAAAATTTTTTAGTTCAGCAGAATTTCTCTATGACAAAACTTTGCCCTATCATGGATTAAAACCTGAAAGTCTAATATGGATTTTTGCACTGTTAGTGGTAACAAAGATGTTTGTCTCCTGTGCGTTAGCACTCATTGCATGGCAAAGAAAAGATAAGTCACTTTATGTGAATAACTATGAAGAAAAATTTGTAAAACTTGCATTGGAGAAAATGAATAACTCTCCAGCAAAAAATCAAACAGATCATCCGGCCCTCCTCGCCATTAAAGATTTATTACGTCCATTTTTCCTTTTTTCATTGGGAATGACGGGAACTTTTCTTTATTTTTCTGAAAGTGATCACTCAAATCTCGGATGGTATTTAATGCGTCCGATTGCCATCGGTTTTATTTTTTTCTATTTCTCACGCACAATGACACTCGATCGATGGCTCATCAAAATGGAGAGTGGAAAATTCCGTTCATTCAGTTTGAGTTGTCAAACTGCACTCGCTAAAATCAGAACAATTGTTTAAGAAAATTTAGGCAAGAAAAAGTAGTTTTTATTTATCTCCTCCTGTAGCGTATTTGATGTTTCATGCTCAATTTTATGGAGGAAATATGAATATTAAAATCAATGGTAAGATTGTACCGATTACATCATCGGGAGATACACCACTACTTTGGGTAATTCGTGATGAACTCAATTTAACAGGAACAAAATTCGGTTGCGGCCAGGCACAGTGTGGAGCCTGTACAGTTCACATCGAAGGAAGCCCGACACGTTCTTGTTCTTATCCAGTAAAATTTTTAGGAACAAAAGAAGTCACAACAATAGAAGGTATGGATGATAAAATCACGCATGCCATTCAGAAAGCATGGGTTGATAATCAGGTTCCTCAATGCGGTTACTGCCAGATCGGAAATGTGATGACAGTTAAAGCACTTCTGGAAGATACAAAAAAACCAACAGACAAAGATATCGACAATGCAATGGGCGGACACATCTGTCGTTGCGGAACTTATCAACGTATTAAAGCAGCGATTCACCAGGCCGCAAGTTCATTGGCATAAGGAGGACATCATGACAAAAGATAATTCAGAAAAAACGATTGTTTCCCGTCGCGATTTCATGGCCTCTTCTGCTGTAGCAGTCGGTGGACTATTCGTCGCATTTAATATCTCTCCAACAATGAATCGTTTGATGGCCGCAGAAGCACCAGCTGCTCCTAAAATGGTCTACGCACCAAACGCATTCATTCACATCGCTCCGGATAATTCGATCACAATGGTTATCAACAAACTTGAAATGGGCCAGGGAGTAAATACTTCGATGGCACAATTAATTGCAGAAGAACTTGAGTGTGACTGGACGACAATTAAATCTGTCTCAGCTCCGGTCAATGCAGTTTATAATCACACTCAGTACGGTACTCAAATGACCGGTGGATCGAGTGCCTTGAACTCTTCATGGGATCAGCACAGAAAAATCGGAGCAGGAATGAGAGAGATGTTAAAATCTGCTGCCGCTGCAAAGTGGGGAATTCCTGTTGCAGAAGTGCGCGCAGAAAATGGTTATGTTTATTCTGCCAAAGGAAAACTTTCTTACGGAGAAGTCGCTGACGACGCCAACAAACTTCCACTACCTGAAAATCCTCCATTAAAAAATGCAAAAGATTTTAAAATCATCGGAAAAAATTTAAAACGTATCGATGCTCTTGAAAAAGCAAACGGTAAAGCTATCTACGGAATGGACGTCAGAATTCCGGGTATGGTTTACGCTTGTGTCGCAAGATCAAACATCGACGGCGGAGAGATTGCTTCTTACGATGAAAAAGCAGCACGTGCCGTTTCAGGTGTTGTTGATGTTGTAAAATTCAGCGACAACAAAATTGCGGTCCTTGCTAAAAATACATACGCTGCTAAAACAGGAAGAGATGCTCTTAATGTAAAATTTAAAAGCAACGCAAATGATAATGCTTCTACAGAACAATGGATGAAAGATTTTAAAGAGCTTGCTAATAAAGATGGAATCGTCGCTGAAGACAAAGGTTCAGCAAAAGCAGAATATAATAATTCAAAAACAAAATTTACTGCTGAATATGAATTCCCGTTTCTTGCTCACTCAGCGATGGAGCCACTTAACTGTACTGTTGACTACAATGGGAAAACCGCAGAGTTATGGTCAGGGCATCAGATGCCGACAGTCGACAGAGATACAGCTGCAAAAGTTTTAGGGTTAAAACCTGAGAACGTAAATGTGCACACAACATATGCCGGTGGAAGTTTCGGACGTCGTGCAAGTAAAAACTCAGACTACGTTGTACAAGCTTGCGAGCTGGCAAAAGTTTATAAAAAACCACTGAAGATGGTGATGACCAGAGAAGATGATACTCATGCAGGATACTACCGCCCGATGACTTACCATAAAGTAAACATTGGTCTGGATGATAAGAATCATCTGCAGGCATGGGATCACCACATTGTTGGTTATACAGTTATGGGCCAGTCTTTTTTTGGCGATTTGATGATTAAAGGTGGTTTAGAGTCTGCAGTTACAGAAGGTGTAACAGAGTCACCATACACTTTTAAAAATTTCAGAGTGGAGCAAACAATTCCAAAATCATCTGTTAAAACTTTATGGTACAGATCAGTTGGCCACACACATACAGCTTATGTAATGGAGACGATGATCGATGAGCTTGCTCACAAGAGTAAAACAGATCCTTTTACTTACAGACAAAATTTACTGGCCGGTAAACCAAGACAGCTTGCCGTTTTAGCACAGCTAAAAAAGATGACAGGATGGGGAACAAAAAAAGCTCCACATGGAAGAGCATGGGGACTTGCTATTCACCAGGCCTTCAATTCAGTCATCGGCCAGGTCGCAGAAGTTTCCATCATTGACGGTCTTCCACATGTTCACCAGGTCTGGTGTGTCGCTCACTGCGGACAAGTTGTAAATCCCGACGTTGCCAAAACTCAATTAGAAGGTGGAATTGTTTTCGGAATTACGAGCGTGCTTCAACAGGAAATTACTATTAAAGACGGATTGGTTCAGCAAGGTAATTTTAAAGAGATGCCGGTTGTCCGCATGTACAATGCACCGGTGGTTCACGTTGAATTCGTGCCATCAACAGATACTCCGACCGGTCTTGGTGAGCCGGGTGTTCCACCTATTGCTCCGGCCATTGCCAATGCTGTTTTCCAATTAACGCAAAAGAGACTGAGAGTTCTGCCTTTCAGTAAAGGAATGAAGGTGGTGTAACATGAAAAATTTAATTTTAATTGCTGCACTTTTTTCGTTCAACTCAATGGCGAAAGTTGTGAAGCCTGTAAAGTCTAATGAAACAAAAGAAATGAAAGTCGAGCGCGTGACAAAATCTCTCGCCTACTTTGAAGAGATGACAAAAGTTATCCAGCACCCCCGTTGTTTAAACTGTCACCCGGGTGGTGACAGACCAACTCAGGGAATGGACATGCACGTTCACCAGATGAACGTTCAGCGCGGTGAAAACGGTGATGGAAGTGTCGGAATGAAATGTTCGACATGCCATCAGGATGAAAACAATGCTTCATCGGGAGTACCGGGAGCACCGAGATGGATGCTTGCACCTAAAACTCAGGCGTGGCAGGGAAAAACAAAAGGACAAATTTGTCGTCAGTTAAAAGACACAAAAAAAACGCACATGACTCTTGAAGAACTGATTCACCACAATGGTGAAGATGAACTGGTGGGATGGGGATGGAACCCGGGCCTTGGCCGTGAGCCGGTACCAGGAACACAAAAACAATTCGGTGAGATTACAGCTCAATGGATTGCCACAGGTGCTGAATGTCCAAAGATCTAAAAGTATCGTGTCTATTATTGTGTGCAGGAAAAAGTTCACGAACGAGTCCTGATCATAAACTTCTGATGAAGATTGATGATCTCTCGATTTTGAAGAGAACTGCACACGAGATAGTCAATGCACAATTTTTTGAAGTGATTGCCGTCGCAGGATATGAGTCCGAACAAATCAGAGATGAGTTGCAAGGCTTGCCTCTCAAGATTATTGATAATGAAAGTTATGCACGCGGAATGCACTCGTCAATTAAAGCAGGACTTCGCATGTTGAGCCCGGAAGCAGATTATTTTGCTGTCTGCCTCGCTGATCAGCCAATGATGGATCACAACGATTATAATTTCATCATCAATACTGTCAGTGAAAATAAAAATAAAAAACTTTTCAGGCCGATGTTTGAAGGCAAACAGGGAAATCCCGCTGTTATTTCAAAAGAATTTATTACTGAAATTTTAAAGCATGAAGATACAGATAAAGGATGCTCTTATCTCTTTGAGAGGTATCCGCAGGAAGTTGCCAATATTTCTATGCAAAATCATTCGACACTTATTGATGTCGACACTCACGAACTTTTTGATGAAGTAAAATTTCATCTGGAAAAAAAGAGGTAGTTATGTCCGAGACTCACGGATATTTTGAACTGGTTCAAAAATTAAAAAATGAAAATAAACCTTTCGCACTGGCGACAGTCATTGCCGTTAAAGGATCTGCTTCAGCTAAACCCGGATCAAAAGCGATCTTTAATGAAGCAGGGAAAAATATCTGGGGATGGGTGGGCGGTGGATGCGCGGAAAGTTTCGTTGCAAAAAACGCGATGGAGTCCATGACTGACGGGCAGACGAGAATTGTCCAGGCCGATCTCGATGATGAAATCTTCGGGCTGGGAATGCCCTGTGGTGGAATCATGGATGTCTACATTGAACCTCAAAAACCAATCGAAAAAATTACGATCAAAGGACTCTCAGACATAAAAGATTTTTCACTTCATATCGCTGGCAATATGGGTTTTGATTCTAAATTCAGTGTCCGTGATGATGGAATGAAAGCTCCTGTAATGGAGCATGGTCTTTACAGCATCGCTGAGGCGATTGCAGAGGCGCGCTCGGAAAATTTCGAGTCATTGAAAAAAAATAGGAAAGTTTTCCCGGAAGCTGATGTGAATAAGGGAATCAATAATTTTTCAGAACTCCTAATTGTAGGCTCAAGCAGAATTACGGAAGAGCTCGCAAAACTCGGAACAATCCTTAAATGGAAAGTGAGAGTGTATGGATGGAATCTTGATTCAAAAAATTATCCAGCAGGAGTTGAGATTGTAGAGTCCACTTCAGGCTTTACAAATTTTGAAGCAAAAAAACATTCAGCAGTCATCGTTGCCAGTCACCACAAAGGTGATCACGACTTTATAAAAAATTCCATCGCAGCAGGAGCTGGTTACGTAGGATTAATTGCCAGTACAAAAAGATCGGGACTTATTTTAGAACACTTAAAAAGTCTGGATATGAATTTAAATGACCTGAGCCGTGTGCATGCACCGGCAGGTCTGGAGATGAAGTGCCTTGACCCGCAGGAAATAGCCCTAAGTTGTCTCGCTGAAATTATCGGATTAAAAAATGCAAAGTGAAGTGGACTACGATAGAGAAATTCTTCTCGATCACGCACGCCACCCGAAACGTACAGGGGAACTGAGTGATGCTCACGCGTACGGGCAGTGCCATAACCCGATTTGCGGAGACAAAATCAAGGTGGCCATTATTGTCACTGAGAACAGGATCAAAAACATCAGGATTCTTCCAAGTGGTTGTAGTATCTCGGTTGCCTCAGCTTCCCTCATGGCCGGAATGGTAGAGGGCTTAACAATTGATGAAACTGAGTCTATGATTAAGAAAGTGAACGAAACGTTCGTGCCTCCCTTTCTACCTGTTGATGGAAATGAGTGGCCTGAAAATTTATCGACGTTGTCTCCGCTTAAAAGAATGCGTGAGAGTCCTTTAAAGATTCCATGTGTGCTTATCAGCTGGGTCGCTATAAAAGATGCAGTAAAAGATTTTAAAACGAAGGAGTGATTATGTTTGGTTTAGGTGCAGGAGAATTATTTCTTATTCTAGGTGTTTGTGTACTTTTCTTTGGGCCAAAGAAAATCCCTCAACTTGCAAAAGGCATGGGCGAAGCAATCAGAGAGTTCCAGAAATCTAAAAACGAAGCTTCTGAAGAGACTGCTAAAATTTCTAAAAACAGCTAATTTCCATGCCTTGAAAAAACCGTTTCCCAATCAATAGCGATAGATTTGACCTATCGCTATAATTTTAAAATCAATTATGTCTATATCCATGAATACCGTATAGTAAGTTAGAGAACAGACGTTCCGCTAGCACTATTATATATATTCAAGGAGAATCAAATGGCCGCGACTTTAATCAACACTCAAGTTCCAGACTTCAAAGCGCAAGCTTACCACAACAACGAATTCAAAGAAGTGACACAAAAAGACCTTAAAGGTAAATGGTCAATCTTCTTTTTCTACCCAGCAGACTTTACATTTGTTTGCCCTACAGAGCTTGGAGATATGGCCGATAAATATCCAACGTTCCAGAAAATGGGAGTAGAAGTTTACTCAGTATCAACTGATACACACTTCACTCACAAAGCGTGGCATGATGCTTCTGATACAATCAAAAAAATTAAGTACCCGATGCTCGCTGATCCAACTGCACACTTATCACGTGCATTCGGTGTTCATATTGAAGAAGAAGGTCTTGCTTACCGCGGAACTTTTCTTGTGAACCCGGAAGGAAAAATCAAACTTGTTGAAATCAACGACAACGGAATCGGAAGAAACGCTGACGAACTTCTAAGAAAAGTTCAAGCCGCTCAATTCATCGCAGCTCACCCGAACGAAGTATGCCCGGCTAAATGGACACCAGGTGCAGACACTTTAAAACCAG
The DNA here is from genome assembly GCA_014378525.1 of Bacteriovorax sp. Lineage (GTDB taxonomy): Bacteria > Bdellovibrionota > Bacteriovoracia > Bacteriovoracales > Bacteriovoracaceae > Bacteriovorax. The sequence goes on along the minus strand of JACMNL010000044.1, from coordinate 9,884 downwards.
GTCTTGATCTTGTAGGTAAAATTTAATTTTAAATTTTTTTCACGCGCGGGTTTAATCACCCGCGCTTTTTCTCACACAAAATAAAGAGGCAACTATGTTAGACAATAATATTTTAGAACAATTAACATCAGTATTCGGAAAACTTGAAAAGACAGTTGAACTTGTCTATTCAGAAAGTGCCCACGCTGATCAAAAGGATCTGGTTCAACTTCTAGAGCAAGTTGCATCGACTTCAAAAAATATTATCGTTAAACCCGCTGTGGGCGACCATAAAGCTCCTTTCCCTCAGTTTCATATTGAGTATGAGGGGCGTGCAAACGGAATGTACTTCAAGGGAATACCCAACGGACACGAGTTCACATCGCTGATTCTTGCGATCTTAAACTCAGACGGAAAAGGAAAATTCCCCGACGAAAAAGTTTCTCAAAGAATCAAAAGACTGAAAGGCCCGGTAGAAATTAAAACTTTCATTTCACTTACCTGTGAAAACTGCCCTGACGTCGTTCAAACATTAAATCAAATGGCGGTCATCCATGGAAACTTCAAACATACGATGGTCGACGGTGCATATACGCAGGATGAAATCGCAGCTCTTGGAGTGCAGGGAGTTCCGAGTGTAATGGTTAACGATAAATTAACTTACTCGGGAAGATTAAATGTGATCGACCTGATCACTGCTCTTGAAAAAGCTTTTGGAACAGAAGAGCCAACACATGCAAAAGTTGTGGACCACAATCTTGGAACATACGACGTTGTTGTTATCGGTGGTGGACCAGCTGGTTCAGCAGCTGCGATTTACTCAGCAAGAAAAGGATTAAAGACCGCACTTCTTGCAGAACGCTTCGGAGGCCAGGTTCAGGATACAAAAGGAATCGAAAATCTCATCGGTGTTAAATATACAGAAGGCCCGCAGTTAGCTGCACAGTTAAGCCAGCACATCGACGAATACCCGGTTACAAAATTCGAACACAGACGTGTTGAAAACATCATTGATGGAAACGAAAAACTCATCAAACTTGAAGGCGGAGAATACATTCACGCAAAGGCCATTATCGTTACAACTGGAGCGAAGTGGAGAGAGCTAAATATCCCCGGCGAAAAAGATTACATCGGCCGCGGAGTCGCATTCTGCCCTCACTGTGACGGCCCTTACTACAAAGGCAAAAAAATCGCAGTCGTTGGTGGCGGTAACTCAGGTGTTGAAGCGGCCATCGATTTAGCAGGTATTGTAAAAGAAGTTATTTTATTCGAGTTCATGGATACACTTAAAGCAGATAAAGTTTTAGTTGATAAATTAAAATCACTACCGAACGTTTCCATCGTCACTGAAGCACGTACAGCTCAGGTTATCGGCGACGGAACAAAAGTAGTTTCGCTCGAATACGAAAATAGAAAAACAAAAGAGATGATGAAAGTTGATCTCGACGGGATCTTCGTTCAGATCGGTCTTTTACCAAACAGTGGTTTCGTAAAAGATATTGTTGAGACAACTAAGTTCGGTGAGATCGTTGTCGATGTAAAAGGCAGAACGAATGTGAAAGGTATTTATGCTGCCGGTGATGTTACTACGACTCCGTACAAACAAATTATTATAGCGATGGGTGAGGGAGCAAAAGCTGCACTTGCTGCATTCGAAGATCAGATGCTTCAATAGAAAAAGGCCGCTTGATGATCTGTCCCTTTTTTGGGGTACAGACCATCAAGCGGCCCTTTTATTTTTATCTTCCGTTCGCATTTCCATTTTTACCGGGAAGTTGCTGCTGACTAGATCCCGCAAATGAAGCCGCAGAAATAATCATCATCAGGGCAACGATTCCGGCCGTGAAAAATGTTTTCTTTGATTCAACTTTATGAGCGCCGATGCTGTTTTCAAGTTCAATTGTTGATTGTCTTTTTGTTGTAAAAACTTGTGCTGAGTAGTTTGATCCGTACATTTGTTATCCCCTGGTTGAGTTCGTTGATGAACGTAATTCAACAAAGAGTCCAAGTTTTTTTCAAATGTTTTGTGAGCAATCTCATGAAGTTAATTAAGGCAGATATTAATTCTTAATAGAGATCGTTCTTGAATAGAAATATAACTGTGTCTAGGCGAGAACGTTAATCCCAGCCAATAACATTATACCCCTTATCACTTAAACACTGATTCACATACCGATGCTTCAACTCATCCGGCGATAGCGCTCCCGAAACAGCACCACCGGCCCCACCAATCGCGGCACCTCTTGCAGCACCACCGCCAATATCACCATAAAACGCTCCGGCCACGGCACCCATCGCACCACCAACGGCCGCTCCGAATCCTGTGCTCTTTAACATTTTTTTTCCTTCAGAGGATCCTGCAAACTCGTCAGCATCTTTCATGCATTGATTGATGTCTGCTTCGCCGGCCTCTTTGCCTTTTGCTTTCAGCGTTTCGTTTGGATAAAGCTTAGGGCGTGAAGCACAAGAAGAAAGTATTAATACAACAATGAAAAGAAGTGCGAAGTTTATTTTTTTCATATGAACATTCTACCACGACATATTGCCACGGAAATTGTTTTTTAAAAGACCAGATATGTAATTTCAGCCCGAACTATTTAGGCCGTGAATTTGCTATATGAAAGCCAATAACTTCACCTGGAGAAATACCGTGGCAAAAAAGACAACTAAGAATGACACTGAAAATAAAAAAACGCAATTGCTTGAGCCGTTTCGCATAGAGACACAAGGAGAGGCAATGACGACTGACCAGGGAATTGCGATTGAGCATACAGAGGATTCTCTGCGTGCTGGAGTTCGCGGGCCGACATTGATGGATGACTTTCACCTCCGTGAAAAAATCATGCGCTTTGATCATGAGAGAATTCCTGAAAGGATTGTGCATGCCAGAGGGGCAGGAGCACACGGTGTGTTTCAGGTTTATGAATCACAATCAAAACTAACCAAAGCAAAATTTCTACAGGACCCTAAAAAAGAGACTCCAGTGTTTGTTAGATTTTCAACAGTCGCGGGCTCGCGTGGATCTGCTGATACAGCTAGAGACGTACGGGGCTTCGCTGTAAAATTTTATACTGAAGAAGGTAACTTCGATTTAGTGGGAAATAATATCCCTGTCTTTTTTATTCAGGACGGGATTAAATTTCCGGACCTGATTCACTCTGTAAAACCTGAACCGCATAATGAAATTCCCCAGGCCTCATCAGCTCATGATACATTCTGGGATTTTATTTCTCTGTCGCCAGAATCAACTCACATGATTATGTGGCATCTCTCTGACAGAGCTATCCCGAGAAGTTATGCAACGATGGAAGGATTCGGTGTTCACACTTTCCGTATGGTTGACGAAAAAGGAAAATCGCGTTTCGTAAAATTTCACTGGAAACCATTGGGAGGAATTCATTCTCTTGTCTGGGATGAAGCTCAGAAAATTATGGGGAAAGATGCAGACTTTCACCGCCGTGGTTTATCAGAAATGATTGATGAAGGAAAATTTCCTGAATGGGAGCTTGGTGTTCAGGTTGTTGAAGAAAAAGATGAAATGAAATTTGATTTTGATTTACTTGATCCAACAAAAATTATTCCTGAAGAAGTTGTCCCGGTTCAGATCATTGGTAAATTAACATTGAACAAAAATCCGGATAACTACTTTGCTGAAACTGAGCAGGTTGCATTCTGCGTGGGAAATTTAGTTCCGGGAATTGATGTGACCAATGATCCGCTAATGCAGGCGAGGTTATTTTCATATCTCGATACTCAGCTCTCAAGACTGGGCGGGCCGAACTTTGCAGAAATTCCTATTAACAGACCAGTGATACCTGTCGTGAATCACCAGCAGGACGGTCACATGAGACAGGGAATTCTTAAAGGACGTGTGAATTATTTTCCAAATTCTCTCGGTGGTGGATTTCCACAAATGACTCCGGAAAAGCAGGGAGGATTTGTTCATTTTCCTGAAGCAGTGAGCGGCGTGAAAACCAGAGAGCGCTCTCCGACATTTAATGATCATTACTCTCAGGCGACATTATTTTTAAATTCTCTGACTCCAATTGAAAGACAACACTTAACAGAAGCTGCGATCTTTGAGCTTTCTAAAGTTGAAGATCAGGGAGTGCGCGACAGAATGGTCGGCAATCTAATGAACGTTGATTCAAAACTTGCCGATGATGTCGCGGCCAGGGTTGGTGTCGATCTTCCTTCAGTAAAAAATGCGGGACCAGCTCACAAAAAAACTTCACCAGCGGTTTCAATGATGAGCAGACCTGGAAAAGGTTTAAAAGGAAGATGCATTGCTGTTCTTGCGACAGATGGATTTTCAAATTCTGATTTTACAAATTTAAATAATGCCTTGATGAGTGAAGGGGCCAAAGCAGAATTAGTCGGCACAAGAATCGGTGCGCACAATACTGCTGAAGGTGAAGTGGCGATGATTACAAAAACTTTGAAGAATACAGCATCTGTTTTATACGACGGAGTTTACATCGCCGGTGGAATAGCGAGCGTGCAGGCTTTATCTCTTGAAGCAGATGCGATTCATTTTGTTAATGAGGCCTATAAACATCACAAGACGATTGGATTTTCAAAAGATGCAGAAGATTTAATGCAGCTTACTTTCATTGGAGATTTTGAGAATTCACAAGGTGTGATCTCTGATTCCGGAAAGAAATTTGCGCAGGATTTTATTGCTGCACTTAAATCTCACCGCCATTGGGACAGAGAGATCGCTCATATTCCAGCATAATCACAATGAGGGCCCGCTATGGGCCCTTTTTCTCAATAATCTTTAGGTAATTTAAACTTGTCTATCGGGGAGAATCATTGCATTCTCTCAAAAAAATTTAATCCTAATTTAGAGATCACCATGACCAAATCACGTTTTGCCCGAATCGTAACACCAACAGTTATTATTTCTGCCCTTGGATATTTTGTCGACATGTTCGACATTACTCTTTTTGGAGTTGTCCGCCTCGGATCAATGATGGCCCTTGGGGTAACATCAATGGAAGACATGATCACAACAGGTGTAAAACTTTACAACTATCAAATGGGCGGAATGCTTATCGGTGGTATCTTCTGGGGAATTCTCGGTGATAAAAAAGGCCGTCACACAGTTTTATACTCTTCAATCTTAATGTACTCAGTCGCCAACATCTTAAACGGTTTCGTTACAGAAATCTGGCAATACGAAGCTCTAAGATTATTAGCAGGTATCGGTCTCGCAGGAGAATTAGGTGCAGCTGTCACTTTGGTTGCAGAATCTTTAAACAAAGAAGACCGCGGTTACGCCACAACTCTTATCGCCACTCTTGGTATGATGGGAAGTTTATGTGCGGCCCTTGTCGGTAAATACTTCGCATGGAACCACGCTTACATTGTCGGTGGTGTTTTAGGTCTTATGCTTTTAGTTGCACGTTTTAAAAGTTTTGACTCTGAAATGTTTAAAAAACTTAAGCACTCAAATGTTAAGCGCGGAAACATCAGATTACTTTTCAAACCGAGACGCTTAATTTTATACGTGAGTGCTGTTTTAGTCGGTGTTCCGATTTATTTCATTACAGCGATTCTTATGACGATGGCACCAGAGGCCACTAGTGAACTTGGATTAAAAACTGCTGTAACAGCTGCTGACGCTCTTATCTACGGATCAATCGGTCTGGCAGTGGGAGATTTAGCGAGTGGTTTATTATCTCAATGGTTAAAGAGCAGAAAAAAAGCGATTGGTTTTTCTTTAGTCATCGCTCTACTTACAATGTTCGTTTACACAAGATCATACGGAGCTACTGATACGTTTATTTACGGATTATGTTTTGTACTTGGAACATGTGCTGGATACTGGGCAGTTCTCGTTACAACGGCAGCAGAGCAGTTTGGTACAGACATCAGATCAACTGTTGCGACAACAGTTCCAAACTTTGTTCGCGGATCGGGGATGATCATCGCGACTTCATTTTTAATTATTAAACCTCATCACACAATCATCAACAGCATTCTTATCATTGGCGGAGTAGTCTTTGGATTGGCGTTCATTGCACTTTATTTCCTGAGAGAAACTTACGGAAGAGACCTGGATTTCTTAGAAGTTACTGTGGCGGAAACAGTTGAACAGAATTCGAATTTAAGTTCGGCGGAAGTTGAGCCGGCGCTTTAAGCGACCAGCTCAACATGGTATTTAATTTTAGCTTTTCGTAATTGATCTTCGAGACTCGCTGTTATTGCAACTTTCTCTGATAAACCGCATTTTTTAGCATATTTTTTTGCTAACTCCGGACTTACTAACTGGCGGCCTTTCTCAAGGTCGCAAAGAGTTCCTGGAGCAATTCCAAGAAATTTAGCAAACTCTTTTTGGTTCATGTCTTTAGATGTTCTACATGCACGGATAAATTTTGCAAAAGTAAGAGGTCCAAAATATTTTTCAAGGTCATTTCTATTTCTAAAAATTAATTCAGTACTCATGCTTATTCACCTCAATTACAATTATATAAATAACCAATCCATCAACCGTTTCTTCATAAATCAGTCGATATGAACGATTCAGTCGAATGGATCTCTGGCCCTCACGCTTTCCCTTTAATGGTTCATCATGATAACCAGACTTCATTCTTGTTTTATTCAATCCAACTTCATATAGGGAAGTGGCCCAAATTTCTATCGCTTCAACTATATTCTTTGGTAGTTTCTTTATCTGCTTTTTAGCGACACTTGAAAAATTAATATTGATCTCTCTAAGCATTCGCTCACCATCATTGTAAGGTAAGTTACCTTATTTGTAAATTGATACGAATAATGAGTTGCAAAGAGATAGTTAGAGCGAAAATGTATGCTATTGAATATTAAAGCCCGATCAACTCACGCCATTCAGATTTTTTCTCAGTCTTCACACCAAGTTCATAATCGAGTGGATAAGTTTCCGGATCAAGCCAGGTCCCGAACATTCGGTCCCAGAAAGAAAAGATCGTAGCAATGTTTTTCATTCGTCTGCCGTTAGAAGCATGATGAAGACGATGCACTCTAGGTGTCACCAGAATCCATTCTATATAACGATGTCCGATTTTCGCATTTGTATGCTGATAAAAGTTTGTAATTAAACCAATCGAAAGATAAACAAACAATTCACCACTCGATAAATTAAACAGCACAATCCCCACAGTCACACGTGAGAGAATAAAAGAAACATAATGACCGAAACTCGCACGCAGTCCCGAAAACCAGTAAAGATTTTCCACACGATGATGATGAACATGTGTTTTCCAGTACCACGATTTTTTATGCATGTAATAGTGGATCCAGTAATTCAAAAAATCCGTGATGAGTGTGGCGAGAATAACTTTAGTGAAAGAATTTAAATTATGAAGTACTGATAAAAAACTTACGTCGAGAGTTCTATAGTAATTAATCAACGGAGTGGAAATTAAAACGCCACACATTGAAAGCAGCATAAAGGCCGCAATATCTTTTTTAAATTCATGTCGGTGATTGATCACACGGTCCGGATATAGAGACTCAGCAAAGTGAAATAATCCACCAAGTGTAATGAACACAATATTGAGCATCAGCGAGTGAAAGGGAGTCATGCTTAAATGGTAACGCTAATTCTCCCAGCCGACAACCTGATAGCCTTTATTCACCAGGCACTGATTGGTGAAATTTCTTCTTACTTGTTCTTCACCTGATAATCTCGAATAACCTCTGTCACCAACGCCGACACCAAGGCCAACACCTGAACCAAATCCTCCGAATCCTACTCCGACAGAAGTACTCACAGAGCTGCTGTTGGCACTCTTCGCAAGTTTTTCTCCTTCAGGAGTTTTTAAATAGGCGTCAGATTCTTTTAAGCACTGATCAATATCGGCATTCGATTTATCACCGCGGTCTTTGTAAGTTTGATTGGGGTATAGTGAAGGCCTGCTGGGTTTACTGGCACACGAGGCAAGTGCGAGAGCTAAAAAAGAAATGTGAATGGCGCGTGAGATGTTCATAACTATTCCTTGTTAGTGTGTCCCACATTTAACAAGCAATACTTGGGCCAGAAGGTCTACTGTGCGTAGATCAGAGCGCCACTTTTTATCATATTGATAACATCAGCATAATAGCGCTGATCAAGTGCTGGACATCCATAACTTCTGCCAATGAGCTTTGCATCAGTCACATAATCTGCCCCATGAATCACAATCGCGCGGGCACGTGCATTGGAATTAGTTGATGATAAACCGTCGAGACGAAGCGAGTATCCATGTTCACCGTAATAGGTTTCGGCCGTCAGATAAAAACCGACTGAACTCATCAATGAATCGGGAACATTAGAAAACTGAGTCGCGTATCCATCGAAATCTGGATCAGAATTTTTTCCATGAGCAGTGAGATATCCAATCACATCACCGGACTCCATATCTATCAGGTAAAATCTTTTTCTGGAATTGTGCTGGGAAAAATCTATGATCACTATGTAACGTTTGTTGGAAATTTTTGATTGATTGGCTTCAAAGTATTCAAGTGCTTTTTTTAAAAGCGCAGAAGGAACAGAATGATCGGGATCTAAGTATGAGTATTTTTCCAAAACAGGCGACTCACTGAATGAATCGCCCGCAGGAGGAATGCGTCCCTGGATATCACTTGAATCAGTTACATCCTGAGCAGGAGAAGTTACATCAGGACGTTTAGCACCGGAAGCGTGAGCATAATGCGTGAACAAAAAAGTAAATGTGATGAAAATTGAGAAAATTCTCAAAAGTTTTAAAGGCTTCATGCCTGCTCCTTATAAACGGGGGAATTTATAATTATTACTTCCTGTACAGATTGTACTTGCAGATGAGATGCCGTTAAATGCAATAAGATTTTTTTAATTTAAGGGATTTTCAGCAGGAAAATGTCACTGAATCATTTGATCGGATAAATCTTTCAGCGCCAGAATATCACCGACGAATTTATTATATAATCTTTCTTTGTCTTCGGGATTTTGCATGCGAAGAATTGCTGAAGGATGGGAGAGTATAATTGTTTTATCACTAAAAGTTGTTTGAAAAATTTTCCCGTGAGAATCACCAACCTTCATCATTTTTCCAAACACTGACAGAGCAGCACTCGCTCCAAGACAAACTAAAATTTGCGGACGGACAATATCAAGTTCGCTTTTTAGCCACGGTCTGCAAGCTGCAATATCGGCGGCGGTTGGATTAACATGTTTGCGCATTCCATTCAGGTCTTTCCATTTAAAAGATTTGACTGCGTTTGTAAGATAAACTTCACTGCGGAGTATTCCTGCTATCTCGAGAGCTTCCATCAATAATTGTCCCGCGGGCCCGACGAAAGGTGAGCCATTTAAATCTTCTTCGTTACCAGGTTGTTCACCGACAAAAACTATTCTCGCTGTCTCCGGTCCGGAGCCTGCAACAGGCGCTGTCGCTCTTGAGCAATTTCCGCAAGCACTGCAATTCGGTAATGCCGTTCTCAATTCTGAGAGTGTCACGTTCTCCCCCTTAGGGACCCATTGCAAGGCCGACGGTCTTTGTGATTCGTAGAAAGCATCCAGTCGTGCCGGAGCCTCGGCGATTAGCTGATCTATTAATTCTGCTTCGGGAAGTGTTTTCCAGTGGCGCACCGGAAGTTCCGACTTCATCATTTTTATTTTTACCCGGCCGGGATTGAAGATAGAAGCGTAATACGTTTTCCATAATTCCTCCATGGAATCTTGGGCCTCGGCTTCACGCTGTGAAATACCCGGCCCGAATTCTAATTTATTATTTATCCAGGTCATCGATTCTTCTTCTGTGAAGATCGCCCAGTTCATCCCGTTGAAACGATCTGTAAAAAATGGAGCAGAAAATTTAAGGACACGATGATCAGGACGGTGCCAGGCCATGTAAATTGATTCGTCATTTTTCTTTATCTCCTTGAAGCGGACAAACGCTTTC
>JACMNL010000043.1 GCA_014378525.1 Bacteriovorax sp. | reverse complement strand
ATTTTGATTTTAAAATATGAGAGGCATCACGTACATCCCTCAAGGATCTCTCCATCTCTTTTCACAGAAACGCAGAGGGAATTATCTATAACTTTAATTTGATGAAGGATTATTAAATTGAAGGGTCACACTCTACCACTGAGCTCCTTTCCCTAAAAGGGGCTCATTCTTTTTCAACTACGACTTTCTATAAAAACACCCGACAGACTGAGTATTTCTTCTTGAAGCTAAAAGCACCTGGTGCCCGACTTCGACTGCATTTCTTAAACCAATTAAATTATCAACCAGACATGCATCTTTATAAAAACGATTGATCTCATCAGAGAGTTCATTGAACATGGCCTCTGCGCGCGACAAACGGTCTTTCGATCTTGTGAGTCCTACATAGTTCCACATGGTCTGCTTCAGAGTCATCCAGTCCTGATGAATTAGAGCGGTATCAACTTCTTCAGTACCATCAACCCAGTTCTTAATCATCTCGCTTGAATATATTTCTTCTTTATCAACATTTTTTAAAATATCGAGAGCAGCAAAATGCCCGAATGTCATTCCTTCTAGAAGTGATGTTGAAGCTAAGCGGTTTGCACCGTGAAGGCCCGTGCACGCCACTTCACCAACAGCGTATAAATTTTTAAGTGTTGTTTGTCCTTTCAGATCTGTCTTCACACCACCACATGTATAGTGAGCAGCAGGAACCACAGGAATACGTTCTGTGCACATATCCACTCCATGCTCGAGGCAGTGTTTGTAGATTGTAGGGAAACGGTTTTTAATCCATTCAGGATCTTTGTGAGTTATATCTAAATAAACGCAGTCACTTTGTGTTTCAATTATTTCTTCAGCGATTGCACGGGCAACAACATCACGCGGAGCAAGCTCCATGTCTGCATGATATTTACCCATAAAGCGTTTGCCTTGAGAGTTGATCAGAAGTCCGCCTTCTCCGCGAACAGCTTCACTCACAAGAAATCTTCTTTGAGTGGCTCCCCCGTAAAAACTTGTCGGGTGGAATTGAATAAATTCTAAATCAGTTAAAACAGCACCGGCCCTTTTCGCCATTGCATGTCCGTCACCGCGAGCGCCTTCAGAGTTTGTATGGTGAAGGTAAAGAGCGCCGATACCACCAGTAGCAAGGACAGTGTATTTTGCCAGGATTTTTTCTACCTGCTTGCTCTCTTGATTAAAAATATATGCACCCAATACTTTATTGTCTTCATAACGTTGCTGAATTTTTACACCATGATGAAGTGCTGTTAAAAGATCGATTGCTGTATGAGATGTAAAAAATGTTACGTTTGAAAAATTATTTCTTAAATAATTTAACAGCGTGATCTGAATATCTTTACCTGTGTAATCTCCACGGTAGAGAATTCTTGGCTGTGAGTGGGCCGCTTCTTTCGTAAACAAAAGCTCTCCGCTTTCATCGCGCTCAAAATTTGAATGCGCTTTATGAATTAATAGATCTTCCAAAATTTCGCTTGATTCGTACGCTACCAGCTTTGCAGCCTCAAGTGATGAAGTACCCGAGCTTGCTTTCATGATATCATCTACGAGAGATTCTTCAGAACCTTTTGCATAGATGATTCCACCCTGGGCCCACACTGTATTTGTGATTGATGGATCTTTTTCGCGGGTAACGATGGCGACCTTAAGTCCCCGCTCAGCAAGTCCAGCAGCAGCTGAAAGCCCTGCGATTCCCGTCCCGATAATTAAAACATCAAATTCAAAATTCATTTAAGCCAGCTTGTATTTTTGTTTGGTGCTGCGATCTTCATTGATAAATCAATATGAGGAGCACTGTGAGTAAGAGCACCGATGCTGATTGCATCGACTCCATCAATTAAATAATCTTTAATATTGTCGAGCTTGACTCCGCCGGAAACTTCATACGTCACTCCCGATTTTTTAATCGCGACTGCGGCCTTGATATCTGCAGGTAAAAAATTATCAAGCATTACATGAGTGATGCCCAGCTCGAATGCCATTTTCAATTCATCCAGTGAGTGAATTTCCACAATCGTATTCTGATAAAATGTTTGCATTGATTGAAAGTATTTCCAAGCTGGCCCTAATCCACCAAAGAAAGTTTTGTGATTGTCTTTAATCATCCAGGCATCAGATTGCGAGAAACGGTGGTTATGAGCTCCGCCCACCCTCACTGCGTACTTCTCAAGTATTCTTAGTCCAGGTGTTGTTTTTCTTGTATCAAGAATTTTTATATTTGATCCTTCAGCCGCTTTTACAAACTGCTGAGTGAATGTAGAAATACGGGTAGACTGCTGAAGTAGATTAAGTGCAACTCTTTCTCCGCTTAAAGCAATGGCCAATGGAAGGCCAAGAGTTATCGTATGCCCTTTTTTAAAGTTCACACCTTCATTCATTGATAATTCATTGTAATCTAATTTTGAACCGAGATAATTAAAAGCACCGACAAAATACGGAAGCCCAGAAAGCATCACATCACTTTTGATTTTTAAAATACATTCGACTTGAGTTGTTGGAAGCTGATTCAGATAAAAAGCATTTCCTTGCAGATCATCCTCTGCAAAAAAACGTGCATAATCCTGTTCGAAAGCTTTGATTTGTAGACTCATATGACCTGCCAAGCATGACGCGTTAACAACACTTATAATACAATCTTTTAGCCTTTTACTCTCAAAGAGTTAAGTCTTTTATAAAAACTTAATATTTTGAATAGTTAGACCCTTTAAAAGTATGAGACTTGCTCTCCTAAATCAATAATTGTAACCTATTTAATATAATTAAACTCTGCACTACTTCTTCAATATGAAATTGAGAAATATATTTATGAAAAAAATAACTTTTTCCTTATTCTTTTTAATCCTGTTCACACAATTTACTTTTGCAGCTGATACCTGTGTTCAAAAAGATCAATCCATCAATATGTGCAAAAACTACGGGTTTTGTACAATGTACCCTCTGGGAAAAGATGGAAGCAAATGCGGAGAAAACTGGGTCATTCCTGCTGGATGGAAAAGCATGGGCCAGGACTGTTTAAAAAATGCTGAAGAAGGAAAAAAATATCATTGTTTTAATGGGGGTAAAGTGAAAAGTACCATTTGTGGCAAGACCAATTGTTTTACCTGTGTATGCAATTAGAAAAAAAACACCACATCTCGGTTAATATTTTTTTAGTCATTTCATTAATTAATGTTTTGATTTTATTTTTAGGCATTATCGATTTAAGTTTTACCAATTTGTCGATCAATTCGAGAATAACCAATATCTATAATCCTGATTTTTATTTTATCCTCATCGGCTTCCCTCATATTTTTGCCAGCTTCCTTACAATGTTTCATCGTGGTTATAGTCAACAGTATGGAAAAGTTTTAAAGTACAAAGTTTTGCCGGTCTTTTTAGTGACCTTACTGCTGCTTATTTTCAGCTTCGGGACTTACAAATTATTTTTTACAATCTTACTTTCTATTCATGTGGCCGGTCAGGCCTGCGGGTTTGCAAAGTTTTTTAATATTAAACCCAGCTGGACTTTCAAAACATGGAAATACCTGAATACTATTTTAATGTTTTTAGGTTTTCTGCAAATGTACAGTAAGGATCTATTAATTAATTTTCCTTTTGCGTTTAATTGGATTTCTAATCTTTCATGGGTAGCGGCCATCGTTGCCAGTGCAGCTGCAATATTATTGCTCGTAAAACCGTCCAGCACTAAAGCAAAACTTTTTTTAGTCTTAATTCAGATTCAGTTTATTGGAATTACTTTTTTTAGCCTCCTCGGGAATTTATTCTTCTGGGGAATTATGCTGAGTCTTTTTCATGACTTTACTGCATTCTCAATATATTTTAATCATGAGAAAAACAGCCACGAAAAGGAAAACTATAATTTTATAAAAATATTAAAATCACCCATTCTAAATATTTTTATAATTTCGGTACTGATTTCTTGCGTACTGGCCAAAGCTTTTTCATGGCTGGCGATCCCTTATGCTATGTTCTTATTTCAAAATATTCATTACATGCTTGAAGGCGATATCTGGATTTCCGGAAGTATTCATCGTCAAAACATTTTCCTGACGGGAAACAATGAAAATTAACGATAATTTTATTTTACCAAATTCAAACTGGACATCCTTGAACATGATTCTCACGGCCATTATTGCCGCACTTGGATTATTGCTTAGTTTTCCAATTTTTGATTTCTGGATGTTTTCTTTTCTTAGTTATGCGATTTATATTTATATCTTCATAAAGCTATCTGATGAAAAATCACATAAAAACTTAATGAACTTTTTTATCTTCACAAGTTTTTTCTGGTTTTTAAAAAGATCAATTGAATTCGAAAGCATCTATCATACGGCCGCTAATTATTTTCAAAACACTCCGAAAGGCATTATTTTCACAATTATACTTTTTGGATTGCTGGCCGTTTACTCTGGTATTACAAATGTTTTGGCATTTCTCATTGTCCGTCATTTTCGCAATCCTTTTTGGCGAAAGATTCTCATTATTATTTCCATGATACTCATTTCTAACTTGAACAATATTTACCTTCCTCTGCCTCCAGAGCTGGTGATGTTTCAAAATAAATATATTATGGCCTCTCTTAATTTTTTCCCGCGTCTATTCTTTCAATTCATTTTTTATATAAGTGCTCTATCTATTATCTCTTCAGGCAACTCCTTGTTTGCATTTGTGAAACGAGCTTCTGCTATAGCGGCAGTTTTAATTGTCATTGGATGCATCGGTTTTTATATTATTGAGAAGAAGGAAAAAAACAAACTTCCATTTAATGTTGTACTTATTCAAACTAACCAAAGCTCTCTGGTTAATAATTTCGATAATACCATCGACTCATATCTCGAGACGCTTGGGAAAAGCATTGATAATAAATACAGCCCGGGAAGCGATGTCTATTTTTACTGGCCTGAATCTTTTATGGAAGAAAAAGAAGAAAACTTTGCGAAGATCAATAGTTTTCAACATAAATATAAATTTCACCAGTTTCACTTTATCGGAACTTATAAAATTACCGATGAAGGTATTACCAATAAACTAATGTTCGTTGATAGTTCGGGAAAAATTACAGATGAGTATATTAAAAATGTTCTTTTTCCGATCGGAGAAAAAAGCATCAATCTACCTTTCCTTCCTTCTGCCTGGACGAAAGTCAATATACCTGTCTTAAATTCGGAAAATGTAAACTCTTTCAATCTTCCTGATCTAAATATTCTTCCATTGATTTGTTATGAGAGTGTGCAAAATTATCATTACGAACGTCTCCACAAATTAGCAGATCCCAAAAAGATGAATCTCTTTTTGAATGCATCCAAGGATTCTTTTTACGAAGGAACGAGTCTGATAAAGCTGCACTCCATTTATGCCAGAATGAAGGCAAGTGAATACGGGACGCCAATGATCAGGATATCGACAACTGAAAATACTGAAGTTATTTCATCGACCGGAGAAATTTTAACCAGGGCAAAACCGCACAGAGTTGAAGTTATCAGTGTGAATGCTCTTTACTAGCTCTTAAATTGACTTATTCCTATGAAATAGATTTAAATATATTATGATTATCGTGAATACTTTTTTAAGTATATTTCTTGCCTATGCAGTAGGCACCGTCGTTGAATATTTTTTTCATCGTTTTGTAGGGCATCCACCAAAATACTTTTCATATGTCATTTTTAAAGCTCCTCTTTTTTTAAGACGCCAGATTCTTCAAGCGCAATCAGGACATGCGATTCATCATGTAATTACTGCAAAGAATTATTTTCAAACTGGCCCTGAGCTAGATTCAGAATTTGATTATATAAGAAGAAAAGAAAAACTGTATCCCAACTTAGTTCTTCATAATCAGACAACAAATTTTGGAATGTCATTTGATATATATTCTGCCCTCTCTGCCGCTATTCTTACATTTCCACTTGCCTTGATATTTATGCTTTTTTTCAAGTCGAGTTTATATGCGGCCATACTCTTTCCTCTGCCATTAATGCTCATTATATTGACATCTAGATATATCCACCCACTTTTACATATGAAGTCTGAAACACTAGCAAATCATAAATCGATTTTCGTTTCGATGCTGGCTAAAACCAGCTATTTTAAATACGTTCAAAAAAAGCATTTTTTACATCATAAACAACAGGGTCTTATAAGTTATAATCTTGTTCCTGGATGTGAGCAGATTTTAGAATTTTTTTTCAAGACTCCTGCTTACAAGAAAAAACAATGTTAGAAACAAAATCAGCTGATAATATTTTTTTCCAGAAGATCGCCAGCATTTCGATAACCTTCATCGTGATCATGCTTATTTCATATTCGCAAAATCTGCAGGATATGAAGATTGCCTCGATTATCTTTTTGCTGCCTTATTTTTTTGATGCTGGCCACACCATCCTTGGAACTTTTTTTCAGGTTAAATCAAAGCAGATGAATAATGCGACCTGGAGAAAACTAATCTTCATTTTTTTATTTTGTGTAGTACTCGTCTTCACCGGGAATAATGTTTTTAATCGCTGGGCCATATACTCACTTGGTTCATGGCATGTTTATAATGATGAGCGTTTTACCATTAAAGGCCATTTCCATTTTCATACATTTGAAATTCTCATCCCGACCGCATTTTATTCTTACCTGGCCTATACCAAGTTTTTCTATCAAAAAACTTATTTGCCGGTATTTTATCTTTTTATTGCTATCGCTATGATTTATTTTGTCTGGATTTACCGCAATAGAAAGTTCTCTGCTCCTGGTTATTACTTCCTGTTTTTTTCAGTCCTAAACTTACTGGGCATCTGGTATCACGAGTATATTTCTACATTAATCGTCATTATTACCTTCACTTATTTTCACTATATTTCATGGTATATTTTTTACTATCATAAAACTGTAGAAAAAGTTTCCTACCTGAAAAATGTCATCTTCACGAATGCCGTTATATGGGTCGGTCTTGGCTATTGTATCTGGTCTGGATTTGGCTTAAATCTGGCCCAAACAATTGCGATAAGTTTTGTAGTACCGGCAACATTGCTCTTCCATATCTTGTCTTCGACAAGACCATTCAAGTTAAATAATGGTCAACATGCTTAAAGAAAAATTTTTGAATCCTTTTGTTTCAGCTCTGCTGGGAATCATGGCAGGTGTATTTCTGGCATTCAGCCATTCACCTTATCATTTATCTTTTCTAGCCATTCTCTCAACCTTGATCTGGGTTTCGTTTACTTATTTTTCATTGAAAAATATTGGAAAAAGCATTTCGAAGTATTTGATATTTTTTTTCTGCCTCCTTTTCTTTAGCAAGATTATCTTTTACCAGGACTACTACTTAATTCTTGCCAATAAAACTTCACTCGAACCATTTATGAGACTGCCTGCACTTATCTTAATGAACATCCAGGTGATTCTTCCCGGATTTTTAATTGGTAGCTTGCTCTTCGTTATGTTGAAGAAAAAATTGCATCAGCTAAATCCATTTTTAAAATTGTTAGTGCTGACCCTGTATTTTATTGTAGTTGAGCTGGTTCTACAGGGACAAAGCCCGCAATCACCTTTTATTTCCCTTGGAGTAAGTCTCAATCTCCCTTCATTATTCTCTTATTGGGGCAATGATCTTATCTCTGTTTTTTATTATAGCTTTTGGGTTTTGTGTATATACGGAATAGATACCAGAAAAAAAGAAATTTTCCTTTTTCCACTTGTTATTTTTTCCCTGTTTGTTTTAATACCGATGACGAAAAGCAAAGCTGTCAGATCAGAAAAAATTATCAACGCCATTCTTGTTAATGAAAAATTATCGTCGCTGTATTTACCGGAAGGTTATCCTACAAACTTCGAAGAAGTGGTTAAGCGGATTAAAGATGTATCTCAAGAAGCATTTAAAGATCATCCCTCTGACGTTTATTACTTCTGGAACGAAGCCGCTTTCAATCAATTTACTGCCACTGATGTAATAGAGCATATAACTCCAATACTCGCGAAAGAATTGCCTGGAAAACACTTTATCGGAATTATGCATGCCTCTGAAAGATACTCCGCAACTTCGAGATATGTATACATCAATACTTTGACGAAAGAGCACATGACTTACGAGAAAAAAAGTCTGGTGTCGCTTGATGAAGACCCGGCCTTTTATCCATGGCTTCCACTGAAATACATAATTAATCCAGTGGCGATAGTTCCTGCTAAACAAATGCAAATCTTCACGATTGATGGAATCAAAATCGGTATAGCTTTATGCAATGAAATAATGGATATTAAAATGCTTACTCAGCAGAATATTATTAGGGATGTTGACCTAATCATAAACCCGTCTAATGTACCTCAGCTCTTCCACAATAAATTTGAAATGATGCTTGATGAGTATGCTCAATGGGTTCACAACCTCTCAGGAAGGCCCGTTCTTCGGCTTTCTATAAGCAATTACGTCAATTTAGTGGATGGTGAAAGATCCTTTACATCTGCAAGTGAATTGTCTCAAAAAGTTCATGCATTGAAAATTTCCATTCCTGTTCAATGACCTATTTCTCAACTTGTCATATACTTTACAAAGTATAGTTACCTGTTACAGAATTATTAACAATAAACTTAATGGAATAACTCATGACAAAATTAATAATAGTTCTCCTTACGACACTTACTCTTTGCAGCATGGCTTATGCTGATAACGAAGATGATTCGATTACACTAATTGATCGCGATACACTCTTTACAAAATTCGCCGTCACTCCTTACAAGGCCCCTGTCGAAAAATTAAAAAATGTCCCTCTACAGGAAGGAATCTCTTTATTAAAACTTGATGTGTACAATTACGCTAAGGCAGTTGAAGCGAAATACATGATCGCTGTAAAGGCCCCTATATCGCACATGGTTCCTTCAGTGACGAAAGAAAAAATTGATAAAAATATTGATGATTTTGTTAAATCAACTGATGACTTACTCGATCCTAAAGTAAACGAGCTAGTGACACAATCTGTAAAAGAACATTTAAATGTGGTTCAGGGCCGCAATATGGATCCTACCACAACGATAATAAATGACCTCTATGAAGAGACAAAAGTTCTGAAACAAAGAATAAATACACTAGAGAAAAAGAAAACAACATCCGATGATAATCTTTCTAAAATAGCTATTGGAGTAGCAGCACTTGCAGTTCTTCTAGGTTTATTTTCAAATAGAGCAAAACCTAAAAAGAAAGCGTAGTCGCAGATGAAAAAACTTTTTCCAAAATTTCTGCTTGCACTTGCCAGTCTTCTGATCCTGGCCATATTTATGGAAGCTTCAGTAAGAATCTTTATCAATGAAGAGACTTACCAGTCTGAATATAATTTAAGAAAACATTTCGATCATATGTTGATGAGCTGGTACGGAACGAATTTTGATACTTCAAACTGCCTTATCGACAATAAACTTAAGGCCCACCCTCATCTTGCCTTTATTACTGGTCCCGATGAGAATTGCCAAGTACCAGTTACAGACGTCGGTACTTTCGGCCATCGCAACCTAAAAAGTAAAAAACCTGCAGATGAGTTTAGTATTCTGGTGCTCGGCGGATCCCAAGCTTCACAATTGGCGCAACTTGAAGAGAAGTCTCCATTGGAATTAGCATTGAATGCAAATTTTAAAGTTAACGGGAAAACGCATTTCAAAATTTATAACGGAGCTCACCCAGCGTGGAAAATGCCAAGTCCGTTGATAATGAAATTAATGCTCGAAGATAAATTTGATGCCTTTATAGTTCTTGATGGCTTCAATGAATTTATCTCGCATATGACACACAATGATTCCTTCGCTCCTATGTCTTATATTTACCAGTTAAGCCTTCCCCTTGGTTTCAATAGATATTCGCTCCTGACTTCAGTTCGTAGAAAAACCAATAAGCTGTTGTTAAAATTTCCATTTTTATTCAACTTCAGATCCTTAAATGTCGTTCAATCTAAAATTATTAAACTAGAGCAACTTCATTATTTTTCAATGACCGTTGCCAGCCCCCCTGAAGATGATTACTTTGCGGCCTACGCCAGATATATAAATACGCTTGCGTCCGAAGAAAATAAAAAAAATATCTCTCATTTTCTTCAGCCATCAACAGCAAATGGAAAAAAATTAACTTCAGCCGAACAGGCATCATGTCCGACATGTAATGAAGTGCTTCGTTCTGCCAATGAAGATTTCAGTAAAAAATATGATTCCCTCAAGGGCAAATCTCGTGTACCTGTTCATAATCTTACAAAAATTTTCAATGATCATGCCGAAGATATTTTTTTGGATGCTGTCCACTTTTCTTTTGATAGTGCCGGAAATAAGATCCTTGCTGATTCGATTCTTCAGGCGATTGCCGCAGACTGGAAGCTTGTAAAAAAAGTAAAATGAGAGAAAAAAATTTTATTGCCCTGCCTTTATTGATTTCTACTCCTTACATCAGGACTAAATTATTATCTCCGGCCAGGATGACCCAGCTAAATCTTCAAATTGAAGATTTAAAATTGAGTCCGTCTAAAATATTTATAAAGAATATAAAAATCAGCAAAAATACAAAAATCAGAAAATCCATCTCTGCTTTTTATGAAGATAAAAAAACATTGAACTCGATCTATAAAAAAGCTGAAAAAGTTATCGAAAAAGAGTGGAAACTTAAAAGACTTACCAGACAAGAAAGCGCTCAAATCGCCACTTATCGCAAAGGGGATTTTTTTAACTGGCATGTCGATGCACCCTACTATGAAAAATTTTTTGAAGATCAATCTTTGGACCGGATAATGACTGTCATTCTTGCCCTGACCGATTATTCTGAATATGAGGGAGGAAATGTTGAAATTGTAGATGTACTTGGAAACAAACATGTAATATCTGATCTCAATTATGGTGAAGCAATCATCTTTCCATCAACTTTTAAGCATAGAGTGACCAGTATTAAAAAAGGAAAAAGAAAATCCATGACATTGTGGTTAATTGGTCAATCACTTTCTATAAAGTGATTCTTCCATTAAAACATTCATCTTTTTCAGCACCTTAATGTCATTAATTACACGCTTTCGAGAATTTTTAAATGCGCGAAGCTGGGGCACTACTTTCTCTTCTATCGGTGTAATTAGTATTTTCCAAAGTTTATAGGCCTGTTCATCCAACAAAATAAAGTCTTCTGATTTGTTCAAATTAAACAAGTAAGGGATTCCGTGGGTTGTCTTTCCTTCTACAATACCATTATTTCTAACTAAAATTTTCATCTGTTTATAGGGACCGAGTTTGCAATTAACTTTTACCTTACACGGGAGATTTTTTATCCCGGCGTTTGTTATAGTGGGTATACCATTACAATACATTTCGATTTTTTTATCTTTGAAATAAAAAAAGAAACCAGGTCCTACACTTTGAATTGAAAAAATATTCAAGTAACTTTTCTGGACTTCAAATCTAAATTCTTTAGAACTAAAGTAATACTTTTCTTTAATGCACTCTAACTTCCATAATGAAGATAAAGATGTAGACAACGGATATGGCAGACTCAAATTATCCAGAGACATATCAATTTTTTTAAATTCGTATAAGTCTTTTTTTCCAGTGAAGTTTAAATAGTTCAGGTTTTTCTGAAGTGGTGAAAGATCCAGAAGCTTTATTAATTCAACTGTAACCTCAAGATCAATAATTAGATGAATTCTTTTAATTTTGGTTGGATTGTTAAGATGATGTACTTGAGAAATATCAACAAAATGAAGAAAGCCTTTATCAAGAAAGTAATTCTTATTACCAAAACTAAAAGTTATTCTCTTGTCTGTTTGAAGAGGCAGATGCAGACGAACTACACCGAACTCGATACTGCGGAAAAAATCACGATGAGGATGAATCTCACTGCTGCCTTCCAGGATTGAGATTCTGCATGAAAACTTCTTACCGGGCAACGACTCTAGAAATTTTTTAATTTCCGGGCAGTGCTCCAGAATCTTTGTTTCAACAAAATTTTCTCCGTTGGAAAATCCCTGAAGATTTTTATTTTTTCCTCCTGGAGAAATGAGTGGGATAATTTTCACACTTCCATCTACCAGGTAATGCGGATAAGGAAACTGTTTTGTTTCAATACCCATAATTTCATTATGAATTCCTTTAATGATCTTTGAAGGTATTTTTATTTTTTTATGAACGGGGATTTTTAAAGTTTTCACTTAAGCGAAACAATTTTTAACTGTACAAGGGAAGCTATTAATTGATGAATTTTCTTTTCAAGCTGCCTGTGGTTTTTGAAATTTAATTCACCGTAATGAACAACCTCAGGAATTTCAATTTTTCCCATCAGAATGATAAGTCTGACGATCTGGGCGCTGATGCCATTTACAACATAATATTGAGACTTATTAGAGATTAAAATATGAGAGTGGTTAACAATTTCAAAATTTAAGCGTTTGTTGAAAACGATATGATTCTTCATCATTATTTACCTAGTAGATCGGACCGGAGGACATGCCATTCGAAGAATTGGACATAAGGATCGCGGCAAGCGTAGCCCCTGTTTTAAGAACAGTTATGCCCCCAAACTCGCCCTCGCCTGTATTTTTATCTGATGATACTTTTGCGCTCTTTAATTTTTTAAAAGACGCTTTCTTCTTTTTCTTGGCCATATATTATTTTAATTCGAATACGCGATAAAAGTCAATATTGCTCAATTTCATTGAATCAAAGAATTTAAATGAATAGAATTAGAGTCTAAATTTAGTTAAAAGTTATCCCTTTTTCAGCTTATTTTCAGCTAATTGAGACAGGCCTTTTTATGAAAAATATCTGGAATCAAGATCAGGATAAGTCATCGTGGTACGCGATGCCTTATTTAGTTCTGCCAACTATTGTTGCCTTTGCCCTATCGGCCACACTTAAAATCGGCCCGGACGGCTCGCCTCCTGTTTTGGCCTTTATCGTCTTAATCTCATTCTCCCTGCCACACTTTCTTCTCTCATTTTCAAATGAAAATATTTCTTCCATCCTGCAAAAAGGCAAAAAAAGAGAAATATTTATTTCGATAGTTCTGATTGTTTTTCTCATCTTAAATCTGCTTTTTAATACAAGCAAATATAAGAATCTGGTTTTTATAATTTTTTCTTCTTACCAGTCTTGGCATTATTCAATGCAAAACTATGGGATATATAAGTATTTCCAAAAACCTGATATTCGCTATAAAAAATTTATTAAATTTGCTTTCATACTCATGGGATTTTTCTTTTTTAAGAACCTTTCCTTATTATATTTAAGTCTGATAAAAGATGCATTTCTTTATAATAAGTTGGCCGCATTCCAGGCCCCTTTGTTGAATGAAATGTTTCTGTTGCTAATAACAATGGCCGTTGCTTTATATATTAGCTCTCTCAATAAGAAGCTCTCATTAATGGCCTCTTACACTGGTCTTCTTTGGGCCATTTGGGCAGCGATGGCAATCGTTCCAGTTTTTTACTTTTTACTTCCAGCACTTCACAGTCTGCAATATTTGTATTTTATACGATTAAAAACAAATGAAAGGCGCTTAAAATTTTTCCCGCTGCTTATTTGCTCCTTCGTTCTATTTGTTTCAATTTTAGCAAGTCATTATTATAATTATACGAGGGTCATTGAATACCTTTTAACATTTATTTTAGTTCTTAATAGCCTTCATATTTTAATTGATTCTCAGAGCTGGAAATTTTTAAATGATTAAATATTTATTACTTGCGATATTCTTTTCGAGAATCGTTTTGAGTTTTACCAATTATTGGTCCAGCTGGCTTCCGCTTACATGGTGGATAAGTCCTACCGGCGGAATGTTTACGTTGCCCACCAATACGAGTGTTAATACAAAATATCTTTTAAAAATCACTGGAAAAAATTCAAGGGAATATGATCTACAGAAGGAAACGACCACAAATTTTCTATATCAAAATCAAACAGCGTCCAACCTCATACTACTAATGACAAAAACTCCTGTTGATTCCTATGTTAATTCCAGAGCTATACAGGGATTTAAAAGACTTATATGTCACTCTACAGAAATAAAGGCAGAAGAAAACTTTGTACTGGAAATTTCTGAATTTCAGGCCGTCCATTTTAAAAAGGAATTTAAGTGTGATTAAAAAAATCCAGCTTTTTCCTTTTATGATATTTTTAACTCTTATTATCTATGGATTAATGCTGACATCCAGCTCCTTCAGTATTCTCGGACCAAATAGTATCTACCCTGGTTATATGGACAATCCATTTGCGTTAGTACAACTCAAGTTCCTTTTTAACTATAATGTCTTGAGATATACTCCTTATTTTTTATTTCCTCTGGCAGCAGCCTACTTAATCTTTAATGAAAGACCTGTCGTTAATATTTTAATAGTATTGAATCTATTTATTATATCGCAAATTAATCAGACAATTTACGGTATTGATTTGAATTTGTTTTGCTTTTTCTTCATATGCTGTCTCCTTGAAAAAAATGATATTACTTCCCGGAAAAGTGCCTTTCAGATCGGACTATTTGGACTGTATTTCATGTCGGCAGTTGCAAAACTTTCCCGCCCGGAATGGATTCATGGAGAAACTTTTTTATTTCTTATCACTACAAATAATTCTTTGCTGCCAGCTTCTTTTTCTGTCCACTCAATACTGCTGAAAATTCTAACTTATTCAGTACTCCTACTGGAAATGCTATCTCCAGTTACGCTTCTTTTTAAACGTCTGCGGGCACCTGGCCATCTGGCACTGGCATTTTTGCATTTAGGATCTTTACTGGTACTTAAAATTCCTCATTTATCTTTTTTTCTTTTGGCAATTCATTTACATGCTTACAGGGTCAATAAAATTGAAGGCCGATAAAAAAATTGTAAATTATATTCTCTGCATAAACCAACAACAGCTTTGGCAGAGTTGCAATTATCATCATAAAAAACTTATTGATTTGTACAACTCAAGTCTCAGTATTGAAAAAATTATTTCATGCCAGGCAATCGATAAATTCGATTCACCTTTTTTTACAAAAATCCTTCAGGCAAATTACGACAGATGCCGCTTTATTATCACTTCACCCCAGATTAACTTTTTAAGTCTGAGCCGTTTCCTGCAAAAATTTAAGAATACTCATGTAGAAATAAATATCCATCTCTATGGAAATTTGTTTCGGGAACAAAATCACTTAATTGCTTTATTAAAACTTGCAGAATCCCGAAACTGGAAAGTTAAGTTAATTTCTCCGACTGAGACTTTCAGTATAACGATTAAAAAAATTCTCAATGCAAATAAAGGAATATTTACGATACCTTTATTTAAACAGCCTCTATCGAGTGAGAAAAAAATTACTTTACTGGAAGATACGAACTCTGATCAGTTTAAAATCGGATATGCTGGACGAATCACTGAAGATAAAAATCTTCACTCTCTCTTACTTCTTTTTAAAGATAAGCTCATCTATGAAAAATATACCCTTTTCGTTGCTGGTAGTTTTGATTCTCATATTTACACAAAGCGCACCAAAAACCTGCAGACTCCCTACTTGTTTCTCATTGCTGAAATTTACCGGTCTCTATCCGATGAAGCGAAAGGTCGAATACATTTTTTAGGGGATCTTGACCGCGGACAGCTTGCTTATTTCTATAAAAAAATAAATCTTTGCATAAATCTTAGTACTTTTTATGGGGAAGTTTTTGGTCTCTCAACTGCAGAAGCACTTTCTTCAGGATGTCAGGTTTTGACAACCAAATGGGGAGGACTTAACGACCTGAACACTGATAAACACAACCTGGTTAATGTTAAGATTTCCTCAATGGGACGTACTTCTGTAGATTTAGAAGATCTTACTAAAAAACTTCTCATGATAAAAAACAAGAGAGTCAAAAAAGTTATCAAAAACGATGCTCGTTCCACTCAATTAATTGCTGATACTCTCATGAGTTCTGAATCCGTTGCGTCCAAAAAAAAATATAAAATTCTAAATAGAAAACAATGGTCATTGGTATTTTCAAAAGCTACGATTTAGTTTGATGAAAATATGTATTGTAACCACAGACCTGCAAGGCTTCATAAAAAATGGCGGCGTTGGAACATCCAATTCAAACCTTGCCTATTACCTGAATGGTGAACATTCAGTTGATATTCTTTTTATCCATTCACCAGAAGGGGAAAAAGAAGTTGAATTTAAAATTTGGCAGAATATTTATAAAAAACAAAATATTAATGTCATCAGTCTGAACTATCATCCATTTCATATTGATTCCGGATATCTGTATGTGACTCTGTCATATCTTGTGTACCTCAATCTAAAAAAATCTGATTATGATCAGATCATTTTTCCTGAAATGCATGGAGTTGGTTATTATTCATTCCTGGCAAAAAACCTGCTTCTTAGCTTCAAAAAAACTGTTCTTATTACCATGTACCATGGCCCTACTGAGTGGCACGTAAAATTTAATAATGGTCTTCCAACAAACTATTCAGAGTTGATGACATATTATATTGAAAAACAATCATGCTTACTCTGTGACCAATTATTTTTTGCAACAGAACATGCTAAACAATCTGCATTAGACCTGGGTTATTTTCTGCCTGAAAAGAAAAACAATAGCACGGTATTGCTTTATCCTTTTGAAACAGCTCCCGTCGTTTCTAGAAATATTAAAACAAAAAAGAAATTTTCTGAAGTCTGCTTTTTAGGAAGGATTGAAACTCGCAAAGGTATTGAAGTCTTCTTAAAATCAATAATTCTTATAAAAGATTTCCTGATAAAAAATGAAATCGATATAACTCTATTGGGCGTTAACGGTTTTATCAATTCTGCAGAAGCAGAAACCTATCTGGATGAGTGGTCGAAATTACATAAGCTTAAAATTAAGAGATTAAACAACTATGATAAAGACCAGGCCTTTAGGTATTTAAAAGATAGTAATGCTTTAGTTGTACTGGCCTCTATCGACGAGACAATGGGATACACTTTAATTGAGTGCCTTATAAATTCAGTTCCTTTTATATGCTCAGACATTATGGCATTTACTGAAGTTATTAATTATTTAAAGCCAGTTAATTACTCAACATTCAAAAGCAAAGATCATTTTGACCTTGCCAGAAAGTTAAAGAAACTTTTATTGATAAAGCCAGCGATACCTGCCATTACTTTGAAATTGAGTAGCCATGAAAAATTGTGGCTAAAAACACTTTCAGCACTAACTCCTCACAAGACTCCAGCACCTGGCAAAAAAATTCAAATTTCGGTCTGTATACCATATTCTGACCGTCCAGAATTTTTAAGCCAGCTTTTAAATTCATTGCACCCATTAGATGGGTTCATAAAAGAGATATTAATTTATGTAAATACTTCGAAAACTTCAGATTCTAAAAAATTACTTGTTGATTTAAAGAAGCAGAAAAAAATTAAAATTTTTGATGTTAAAAATAATGTATCACCAGGAAAGGCACGTAATTATTTAACTCATCAAGCGGTTAGTGATCTATTATTATTTGTAGATGATGACAACGTAGTCGACTTCAATGTTCTGGAAAAAATATTGAATTCTGGAAGTTATACTAACTGGGATGTTCTCTGCTCACCACTTAAGAAGTTTAATAATGCCAAAATTAAATTTAATAAGAAAAAACGGACTACTCCAATAGAGCAATTCTGGAGTATTGAAAATGCAGTTGAAACTCACTGGCTTCCTATAAGTGGTGATTTTACTCTCAATATTTATGAAAACCGAATTGGAGACTGTAACTTTTTAATAAAAAAAGAAAGCTTAATAAAATCCGGTGGCTTCAATGAAACCCTTTTTTATGGAGAAGATCAGGAATTACTTATACGCTTAATTGCCAAAGGATTCCGATACTACTTATGCCCCGAATCTTTTGTCCAATATCGTTTACATCAATTCAATTTAACCAAAAGTGCAAATCACGAAGTTGAATCGGGTAAAGTTGCAAAAATTATTATGGATAATTTAGGAATGGGTTCTTTCTACATTCTTTTTCAAATGTTCAGGGCATGGACTTTTGAAAAAAATAGAAATCCTCACCATTGGCAGATGGAACATATCAAACGAGTGGCTGGAGAGAAAAAATATCTACCTTTCGCCGATAAAAAAGCTGCTGTTGAATTTGAAAGTATTATAAAAAATAAACTTACATTTTTAGAACATCACAATTTTCTTGAATGTGAATTCACAAAACCTAAAGAAATACCTGTTATAAAGTCCGCCTACAATGAACAACTTGAACTTGTGCTCTATGCTCAAAACGATATCGAATTTATCTTAAACGAAACTTCTCTCAAACTTGAAAAGGGCTATTCAAATATTCTGGTGCCATTCCATACTGCAATCGGTATTAACTTTATGTCTTCCAGTGCTGAGTTTATTTATATTATTCATGCATCAAGAATGACTATATAGGCTCCAGATGGTATCTCATACAAGATCGGCCCTGCACAAAAAACTCCTTTTTATAGATTTTTTTTGCCGTCCTGTAAGCCTGTTGGTTTTTTATTTTTATAAGAACATAGTTCCCTTTATTTTAAGCAAATATTTTTCGTTGCACACTCATACACCTGTTATTTTTTTCGGCCGCAGGGGAGTTGTTTCCCCGCAGAAAAATTTCAATTTTTTATTCTCAGACTTAGACCTCGGAGTCATTATAGATATGAAAGACCGAGATCAAGTGGTTTCTAAATATTATGAAATAAAAAATAAAATGCGTTTTCTCGGGGAACTAGAAATATATTCTGCAGAAGAATTTAATACATTAAAACAATTTGATAACGAAATATTGAATCTATACAGCTCAATTCGTAAAGTCAGGCAAATTAACTGGTTGAAAAACAGAGCTATCGGAACGTTATCAAGAGGAAAATATCATCGCTTAAAAGATATCAGAAAAATATTTATCTTATTTGAAGATTTACATATCAAATCGGCAGTAGATGTAGAAACTATTTTATTTCCCTTCCTTTATAATATCACTGGCCCTGAATTTGAATTTGCCGTCGCTCCTTTGCATGAGGACTTTCATTTTTACTGTGATTACTTATGCCAGAAAATAAAAATAAAAACGTCGGATCAAAAAAATATTTTTTTCCTTCTTTCATGTCTCCCGCTTAAGCATAGAAATATTTCCTTAATTGATTCGCCCATTTCCGAGTTAAGAAAAATAAATCCTTCTGTTGAAAAAGTCTTAATACAACTCAATCAAATTGAATTGATGGTTGCAACGGCCTATATCAGGGGATGCCAAATAAGCGAACCATGGCATGATAAATGGCTTGCGGACCTCAGTTTTCCTTAACTCAGTATTAAAAACTGAATAGATCATGCTGACTGAACAAACTATTTCCATAACTTGCAGATTATAGATTAAAGACAAACTTCCATTAGTTTCCTATGAAGTTTTTTATCTTTGTTAGTCTTAGTGTATTTACCCTGCTCTTTGTGATGTCCATGGAGAATGTAAACGAGAACAGAACGATTGGTAAAACTATCCCCACTTTCCTGCAGTCTTATCATCAAAAAATTCGAGATAGCTTTGAAAGACCAGAGAATGCCAATATACTTTTTTGTTTTTTAACGGGAAGTAAAAATGGAATTTCTCCATACACTAAGGCGGCATTTAAAAAAACTAATCTGCTCTTCCTTCTATCACCTTCCGGAGTGCATCTTACAGTCATTTTACTTATCATTACTCTGTGCCTGAAAAGAATAAAAAATAAATGGATACGAAAATTTTCCTACATCATAATCCTGGCATCTTCCTTTTTCTTTCCCTCTTATACTTCCATAAGACGTCTTTCAATATTAAGAATTTTGTTCCAGGTAAAATTTTTATCTAAAATTAATATTCCTATTGAAGTGATATTTTTATTAACTTTCGTTATTTCCTTTTTATTGGGGGATTTTAAAAACTCTCCAATCGGTTTTATTTATAGTTTTGCTTTTTTGGGTACTTTTTTTTCACTAAGAAATTTTTCTAAAATTACTCTCATACTAGGACTTTTTTCAACCCAGCTAATACTTGCTCTTTTCATAGGAGATAAAGTTTCTCTTGCTGCAATTCCTGCAGGTCTATGCATAGCCTTTCTCTTCACGTTTCTCTTTCCATTGTTGCTAATATTTCTTGCCACATTCTGGCTGATCCCCTTCAACTGGGCAGAACCATTGATAAGAATATTTGTGCTATTAATTCACTACACTGCAAAATTTTTAAATGGAAGTTTCACCAGTTCATCACTCTTTTTAATCGCGTCCATATGGTGTCTTATGATGCTAAAACATTCCAAAGGAAAATGCGCAGCACTTCTAATTTTGATTTTTCTCCACACTAATACCGCGATGACTCCTGTGCAATTCCCTCCGCCCCCCCCTCCTAAACAGCAAAAAACTTGACCAGCAACTTCAAACTAAGTACAAATATCAAAACTACTCTAGAGGCCATCATGAAATTAATTCTATCGCTTGTTACAATAGTCCTTTTAACAACGACTTCTGCTTATGCAGATTTTAGAAAAGATCTTTATGAAAGCGTTCAAGACGAAATTCAAAACTATTATTCATCGGCAGGTGAATGGTCAGTTGTTAAGATCAAAAATGTTGAAGAAGTTATCACTGATAGCGCTGAATACAGACTGATGAAAGCGAAAGTTAATTTACAGAACTTGTACAACGAACGAGGCACAACCCAAACTTGCCTTGTTACATTCGTTAACGATAATTATGATTTTTATGCAATTAACTGCTTTTAGTAGTTAATTTCGAATCTCGCACCATTTGGAATTTTTTTAATCACAAACCTTCCGCCCTGATGCTCAACTAATTTTTTAATCAGCAAAATTCCCAAGCCATTTTTTTCATGACCTGGATAAGGTTTAATTTCTTTTTGAGTAAAGAATTTAAATTGTTCTTCAGTAAAGCCACCGGCATTATCCTCATAGATAAAACCATTGTTTGTGTTATGAATGATCATTTTAAAATCGATCTCACGAAGTTGGGCAGCTTTTTTTGAGTTCGTCATGAGGTTAGAAACAATAGTCTGTAAATCCATCTGATCGATGAAAAAATCAGATGTACCTGTGATTTCGATGTCACCTATGATCTTAAATTTTTCTTTGGTACACTGAATAACCTCATCGAAAGTTACCTCGTGTTCTTCCTGGAATGAATTGAATGACTGGATGGTTTTTAAAATGTCCTGAAAGCGGTAATCCTTCGTGTATTCAAACATTAAGGGCTGAAGCTGGTTCTTCACATCGTGAAGTAATAAATCGGTTTTAATGCCCTTATAGCGTAGTTTGCGGTCAAGAAATCCCTGTTTATGTTTTACTCTGTTTACATGACGTTCAAGAAAAATACTTATGAGCCACGAAGACAAGAGAGCATTTAAAATAATGAAATGATAATAAGGATTTATCATGATCGTTTTGCCCAATGAAACAAAGTAATACTCCATACAAAAAAGCAGCATCAGGATAGTCGACATAATGGAAAATCCTTCAAAAATAATCGCACAGATAAACATGTATTCGATGACAGCAAATTGATAGCCGGAGTGAAAAAACTGGCCGGTGAAAACAAAACTATAAATACCTGTATTAAACAAATAAACCCAGACTTTCAGATAACGTTGAGTGTGAAGTAAAAAAAGAAAAATTAAGAAGAAGAGAACCAGTGCAGTTTTTGTAATCAAATAAGGCTGAAGCATTCCCGGTTTCAATGCGACAAGTTCAAAAAATGGCAGCACCAGCAATTGAACGATCACACCATACACGACTATTATAAATGCTTTTTTATACTTGAGATTGCTTTTCATTACTTCAACTTGAAGCCAACTCTCGGGATAGTTTGCAGGTGTTCTTTTATGAATGGCAGTTTGTTTTTTAAATTTGTTAAATGAGTATCAAGTTTGTTTCTTGAAAATTTTGAATTACCCCATAGGTACTGAATAAGCTCCTGACGATCAATAACCTGGTTTTCACGCTCTAACAGGTAACGAAGGATCTTGAACTCAGTCTCGGTAAGCTCAGTGAGCTTATCTTCGATTTTAACACTCCAGTCGTCCTGAAATAAAATTAACTTTGTTCCGCTGATAACGAAATCTGGATTGAATGTATAAAATGTTTCTATTTTTCTTTTTAACTTATTGATGTCCACTGGCTTTTCAATGAAGGCATAAACTTTTTCTTCAATGGCCTGAGCAAGCATTTCAACTGATGGTCTGCCGGAAATTAAAATAATAGGCACTGGCCCAAGATGATATCTATAATCTGATAAAACCTGAAAACAGTTTTTATCTTTCAAATAAAAATCAGCAATGATCAAATCGTATTTATGTTTAAGAATCTGAGAGTCCATTTCCTCAAGGGCCCCGACAGAAGACACGCTTCCATAGCAAGATATGCTTTCATGAAGAAATTTTCGTGAACTCTCTTCATCTTCTATAACTAGTATGTGGGCCAAATTGAACCTCAGTAGCTCTAAATATTTTAAGCAAATATTAACGTAACCACAGGGGAATAAAAATTTAATATTAGCTTAAGGCACCCTTTGTAATGGTTGCTTTTTTCTTAATTTCGCAATCGTTTAAATAGAACAGAGATAATACAAATGGACTTAACAATGAGAAGGTCATTCGTTTTTTATTTAAAACGGCAATTGCTTAAGCATGAAATCTAATTTGTAAAACAATCAGCCTTATATAGACTAGGAATATAACGCACAGCTATTCTGCTTGCTTGATCCACTCTAAAACCACTTCTGCGTTTTTATCAGGAGGAAAAACCGGATAAAAAACTTTTACAATGTTGCCGTGATTTAAGACCATCGCCATTCTTTTTATCAGTCGCTGATTATTGAATTCGAATGTCGGAAGTTTTAATTTTTCAGTCAGAAGAAATTTTTCATCACTAAGAATCTCAAATGGAATGTGATTTCTTTTTACGAACTCCTGCTGATACTCAGTCGATTGCGTGCTTGCTCCAAATACATTAAATCCCTGCTCTTTAAATTCACTGTAAAGGTCTCTGAATCCGCAAGACTGTGGTGTGCAACCTCTTGCTCCAGGGATTAAGTCCCAGCCGTCTGCAGTCGGATCTGTAAGTGTTCCTGTTCTCGGATAAAAAAAAATAACGGTAGGATTTTGTGCTAGTTCATTTAAATTTACTTCTCGGTTTTTTGTCGTCGTTAAATTTATAGAAGGCATTTTTATATTGTGAAGATGGTTGCAGGCACCATCATCTTGAGGCACTGGTAGATTTTCAGGAAGTGTAAATAAGTCTTTCATAATTTTCCACAAATAAAAAGGCCCTCTTTCGAGGGCCGGAATATTAATAATTTAAAAGTTTCGTAAGTACTTCTTCAACATGACTTACCTGAGGCAGGATCAAGTCTTCAAGTGCAGGGTTATATGCACAGTGTACATCAAGAGCACCAACTCTTAAAATAGGTGCATCTAAAAGTTCGTAACATTCTTCGTTTACACGTGCCGCGATTTCGCCGGCGAAACCAGAAGTTTTATGCTCTTCATGAGCAATCATCAAACGTGAAGTTTTTCCGATTGATTTTTTAATTGCTTCAAAATCGTATGGGGCCAGTGTACGAAGGTCGATGACTTCAACTGTCTTTCCAGTTGCAGCTTCAAGTTTTTTTGCAGCTTCAATTGATTTTTGAACAAGAGCACCCCATGCAACAATCGTTGCATCTTTACCTTCTCTTGCAATACGTGCCTTACCGAAAGGAATCATGAATTCCTCTCCCGGATCAGCTGTGCGGTTGTAACCTTGATAATATAAATGTTTGTGCTCTAAGAACATAACCGGATCGTCACCTTTGATGGCCGTTCTTAATAGACCAGCAGCATCTGCAGCGTTCGATGGAAAGGCGATGCGAATCCCTGGTATGTGAGTAAAAAGTGATTCACCAGATTGAGAGTGATAAATCGCTCCACCTTTTAAGTATCCCCCGATTGGAACACGAACGACCATCGGACATTTAAAGTCACCACCAGAGCGATAACGAAGCGTCGACATCTCGTTTTTTAATTGCATGTAAGCAGTCCAGATGTAATCGAAGAACTGAATTTCAACAACAGGCTTAATTCCACGAATTGCCATTCCGATGGCACGACCGATGATATTTGCTTCAGCAAGTGGCGAGTTGAAAACCTGACCGTCTTTTGATTCACGTTGAACGTTTGCTGTAAGTTTGAAAACTCCGCCCTTACCTTTTAGTTCAGGGTTATCCAGTCTTTCTTTTTCAAAAAAGTCTGCAACGTCTTCTCCCCACATTCTTAACATAGGATTTTTTGTAAATTCATCGCGAAGAACTTTATTGATTGAAGCTGCCATAGGCACATCATCTTTGCCGGAAAATTTCGCTGGAGAATCAAACTGTGGTCCTGTCATATCTACAGTTTCAGAATACAGGTGATCCATTACTGAAGAAGCCGCTGGCCATTCAGTTGTGATCGCTTTATCCATTGCTGCTTTAACATCAGCTGAAACTTTTTTAAGAAGCTCTTCTCTTTCTTTCTCAGTGATGATTCCAGCTTCAACTAAAAATTTCGGGTAAGAGTGAAATACATCTCTCAGTCCTTCTTCCGCTAACTCAGCTTTCGTTCTGTACATACCGTGGTCGTCCGAAAGAGAGTGCGAGTATGGTCTTGTTACAGTTGCGTGTACAAGAGCTGGCTTTCTGTTTTTTCTGATGAACTTTACTGCTTCAGTCATTGTTGCAAATGAATCGACCGGGCAACATCCATCGCAATTAAAGATTTTAATTCCAGGAAAATTATCCAGAGTTTTTGAAATAGAGCCTTCAGGATATTGAACGTGAGTTGGAGTTGAGATCGCAAAACCGTTATCTTCAACCATGAAAAGAACCGGAAGATTATTTACACATGCAGTAGTTAATCCTTCCCAGAATTCACCCTGGGCAATTGTTCCGTCTCCAGTTGAAACGTAAACGATTTCGTCATCGTGAAAATCAAGTCCTTTAGTATTTACTTTGTGTTCGTCTCTTAATTTTTTAAACCATAATCCCGCTTCAGCAAGACCACATGCCTGAAGAAACTGAGTTCCTGTGCATGATGATTTGTTAACAATGTTTAGTTTTTTATTCCCCCAGTGAGCAGGCATCATACGTCCGTATGAAGCTGTGTCACCAAGGTTACCGTTGGCCTGGCATAACATTTCGTATGGAGTAACTCCTAGACCTAAACATAAAGCGCGATCGCGATAGTAACCTAAGAACCAGTCGTACTTTGGTTTCATTGTCATCGCTGCTGCAGTCAGAATTCCTTCGTGACCTGCACCCGAAATCTGGAAGAATGCTTTTGATTGTTTCTTCATTGAGATTTCTGCATCGTCCACTTTTCTTGAAGTGTAGATGTTCGTCAGCATTTGAAGCATTTCTTTTTTGCCAAGATTGTATTTTTTAGCAAGCTCTAGTTTTTTTGCGTGAGGGTTTGTTTTCCCTTTTGCTTTCACAGGTGCAGCCTTAGTTTTAGATGTCTTTCCCAACATAAAGTCCTTTCATAAAAGTAATTAATTAAAGTACACCGACTCTACCTAAAACCTTCTTAATTGTCTAAATTTGAGAGGGAGAAAACGCTATGCAGAATGCATGTTTAAGTGACTAAAATATGGACTAAAATCCGCTTGAGAGTGAAAGTGCGAAGCGACGATCTTCGTGGCCTCTAAAGCTGGCCGCAGTAGTATCGACTGCGTAAGTAGTAATATCGAATTCGAGTTTTTGAGATTTTACACCCAGACCGAATGACCCGAAACCATCTCCTAATCCTGCGCGTACAAAAAAGATGCGTGAAAAATCCAGTTCCATTCCCACAAGTAATTTTCTTTTCGAAGATACAGTCGAGAATTGATTTGATAAATCTTTATAGTCCAGTTCTAAATGTATACGACTGGCATTTCCCATTTGTGGTGTAACTGAAAAACCAACATCCATTGATTGCTTAATAGAATCCGGAACACCGGCCGTGCTTCCGTTTTTAAAATCCTGCTTAAGTGCATTGTGAAGTGTCGCTGAAAAAGTCGGAAGGAAAACAATTGGCAAAGTGATTCTTCCACCAACTGTAGAAATAAAAGCATTACCTTTTTTATAAGAATTGCTTCCAACAGAAAGTGTCGCTGCCGGATCAGCTGTTCCGATAAGTTCTTTGCGGTTTAAAAAAATTGTCGAAATACCTGCTTTAAAAATTCCACCAAACAGAGAAATATTTAAAGCGGCGTATGGGCCGTGATCAAGTCTGTCGGCATATTCAAACCCTGTAGGAATAGTTGCATCTGTCACAACTGCGCGTGTACGTTTTGAAAGTAAATATCCAAAGCTGAAAAAGCGTGATGTAAAATTCGGCAGCATATGAAAACGCGAGTGAGCTATTTTACCAACGTTATTTTTTAATACTTCTCTCGTTCCATCAAGAGAAAACATTTTCGAAACATTTTTAGTGGCATCACTAATTGTTCCACCGGTTCCGGAAGATAGAAGTCCTCTGTTTACTTCAAAATGAAAATTGGAAATATGAAAATGTGTATTGCGAACAGTACCAAGGCCCGCTGGATTATAAAATGCGGAAGAAGCATCATCTGCTTTTGAAAGATAAGCATTCCCCATCGCGAGTGCTCGACCACTCGTAGCGAGTTCCGGAAAAACCGCATCTTCGAAATCAATCGCAAAAGCACTTTGCGTGATTGAAAAAATGATAATTGTGAGTAAAAGAAAGCTCTTTTTCATAGGATAATTTTATCGTATCCAGAAAATTATTCCTACGAGGTAAGGATGGCCGCTAAATCGTGTGTTTTACTCGGGTACTATGGCGGAGCAGATAAATATGGATGTGCTCCCGGAAGGTTAGCACTGACTCCCCACTTGTGAGCGGAGTATCCTTCGAGTTTCTGTCGTTGAGTAGTTGTAAGAGTTCCATTGGTGACAATGAACTCTCCGATTGTACCAGCGAACCATGCAGACTCAACGTTCTTGATAAGTTTGGAACCTAAACGGTATAAGTCGATAGTATTGGTTCCTCTAACATAAGAAGTTGTGGCCTGTGATTGAGCCGTGCCATTACTATAAGTGAAATAAGTTGATCCTGTGTCTTCGGCCATCGCTATTCGAATTGTCCCGTCAAAAAATGGAGTACTCGTAGTCGGTGAAGCTAAAACTGCAGTCGCAACATCATTGGTAATCTGACCTGTAATGGTATTGGTTGCTGAAGTTACGAGAGGACAATAAAAATTGTTCGTCGTAACAGAGCGTGCTTCACTGAAAACATATTTTCCGGTGCTGGCCGTTGCTTTAATAACAGTGAATATTGAAGATGCACCTTGAGCATAAACGAAAGCTGCTCTCATGAGTGATGAACTTGCTCCATTAAAAGTTAATCCTGGATAACCGGCCGCTAGTCCCGAGGCCGAATAAGCTGGTTGTTTCGCAGTTGTGGCCTGAGTGACTGTTCTGGCATTTCCAGATTTATCAGTCCAGTTTGAAACACCTGTCACAATTGTAATCGTACTTGGTTCACTTGCATCCAGCCATTGAGAAAGTGTCCCTGCTCCTAAACATGTAGGCTCCCAGAAACTCCATGCCGGTGTGCTTAGAACATTTGAAGTTCGCGAAGAATTATTTGTTGCCCTCACCGAGTAATAGTAATTTGTAGTTGTTCCACACGATGGTGTCAGTGTAAATGTCTGTGCTCCACCGGTTGCACTCTTTAAAGTATAAGTTCCACCGAGAGTTACTGTCGGCGCACTTCCTGAAGTTGTGTACCCTACGGCTTCAACCCATGTTGCAACATCACATGAGCCTGCTGCAGTCCCGAGACAAATTTCAAAAGTTGTTAAGGCCTCATCAACTGTGAGTCCGGTAAATTTCATTGTACGTCCGTAAACGTTTGCTGAATACGATGAAGCGACTCCTGATAAGTTGGATGCAATAGTAAGTGTTCCGGTTAAATCTGGAACTGCAACTACTGTTAAAACAAAACTTGATGTCGCAGTTAAAGCAGGCATCGGTGTTCCGTTATCAGTAAGAGTTAATGTAATTGTTGCTGAACCGTTTTTATT
>JACMNL010000042.1 GCA_014378525.1 Bacteriovorax sp. | reverse complement strand
GATGAATTTTTTATAGCGTGAATCTTTTTTTGCAACTGATAAATCGTTCCAGGTATTTTGTGTAAGCCAGTAAGAAGGTTTATCTGTAGTCGATAAAACTTTTTCCAGAGATATGAATTGAGTTTCAGCACTTTCACTTTTTAAAAGTAACTCTGCACCGGCATCCTGAATAAGAATGGCCAGGTCACTTTGTCCGCCACACGTCGCCCACTTTCCATTTTGAATATCGCCTACCAGAATTTTGGGACGAGAGTTTTTTGTTTTGGCGAGACCTGCGAGAGTCAGGTAAGCATCTTCAATGGACTTGAATTGTTTTTTGGCTTCCAGGTCTTTTGAAAAGAAGACTGCTGAAAAGACCATCCACTCTGCTCTTGCCAGCGGGTGTTTTTCTTCGAAGTCTCTGTTTAAGACTAATGGTATTTTTAATTTTCTTAAATCTGTCATTCTCTTTTCAGAAGTTAGATTTGCTGAATACGCCATAATCAGATCGGCCTTGGTTGAAAGCAGCTCTTCAGGATTTAACTGGTAATTAATATCCTTAACTTTTTGCGATCTAAGTTTTTTATTGTTGATGTATCGGACACCGGGAAAACCCACCAGTGTTTCTTCAAGATTAAATTGCTTTAAAAAAGGCAGATGTGTTGTTGAAGTCGCAACAAAACGTTTCGAGTGAGCACTTAAGACAAATAGTTTTGTATCGCACTTTAGAGGAAGTTTATCGGCGACTATAAAGCGGTCACTCCCCGACTCGACAATTTTAAAATCTTTATAATATTTGATAGTGAAAAGTTTTGCGAAATGCGGGATGTATGCATTTTCAACTTCCTGTTTCTCACAATCAGCGGCCCAAAGCGATGGAGTTAAAACAAGAATGATTAAAATGGAAAATATTCGCATCTAAAAAGTCTATGGCCCCTCATTTTTATTGTAAAGCTTGAAGCTTTCCTTATAATGGCTTATGAAAAGATAAACAGAAGTGAAGTTGGTGTGATTCCAACGCTGTCCCGCAACGGTAAAGCCCGATCCCTGTTTATTTTCCTAAAAACCCGCGGAGGATTCATGCTTGAGAAAAATTTCACGCTTTTACTTTCTATTGCCCTTTTTACTGCAAACGTTTCATTTGCAGATGACGATACGATCGTTGTCTCAGCAGACAGAATCAAAAGCACACTCGACAAATCTCCTTCTGACATTAAAGTTTTTGAAAAGGCCGAGATTGAAAAATCGACAAGCATCACTGAACTTTTAAGTAATGAATCAGATTTACAGCTGGCGCAGTCAGGCCCTCCCGGTGGAAATACAAGCTTATTTCTCAGAGGAAGTGATTCGTCTCACACATTAGTCATCATCGATGGAATTACGATGAATGATCCGAGTAATCCCAACAGGCAATTTGACCTGGGAAGATTGAGTCTCAACAACGTTGAGAGAATCGAAATCTTAAAAGGATCGCAGGGACTTTTATATGGATCAAATGCCATTGGTGGGGTGATTCTTATCACTACAAAAAAAGCAGAAGATAAAGCATCAGGATCAGCACTGGTTGATTACGGAACGTTTGATACTTTTAATAGTGCGATTAACGTACAAAAAAAATTCAGTTCAACCGGTCTCAGCATGGGGATTGATCATTTAAAGACCCGCGGGTTTTCAGCTGCAAATATCAACAGCAATCCTGGTGCAGATGACGATGGTGAAAAACGCACGACAATGAGTGCGGCCTTAAATCAGGCGCTTTCTAAAAAAGATGAGCTGGTATTTAACTATCGTTACGTGAACGATACGGTTGATCTTGATAAAGGTGGAGGGCCAGGGAACGACGATCCCAATGATTCACAATTCACAGAACAGCAATTTATGAAGGCCGGCTACAATCATTCGTGGGACTCAGCAGAAACTCAGGTTCTTTATACAAAATCGCTTCATCATAGAACTCTTAATGTGAGACCTGACAGTAAAAGTCCCGCCACAAGCTCTACGACATCAACTGGTGACATCGATACAGTCACAATAAATCACACTCAATTCACCAATGATTTTCTGACACAGAATTTTAATTTTGATTATCAACACGAAGAAGACCAACTAAAAAACTTCAACGAAAACTTAAGTTTTTTCCTTTATAATCGCCTTGAATACGGTCCTGCTGTTTTTAATTTCGGAGCAAGACTCGACAGCAATAAATATTTTGGCGAGCATGTAACTTACAAAGCAGCGGTCATGCATACATTCAGTAAATTCAACCTGAAGATGAGTTACTCCACAGGTTTCAGAGCACCGAGTTTGAATCAATTATATGATCCGACGTATGGAAATAAAAATCTTGGTCCAGAAACAAGTCAGACGGCGGAAATTGGTTTTGATGTTCCAATTTCAGAACGAACAAAATATGTCGGAACATTTTTCTACACAGATCTACACAATCGTTTGAGTTATGACCCGAACACTTTTGTGAATCAAAATCGTGGAACTGCGAGAATCATCGGCTGGGAAAATAATTTTAATGCAAAAATTGCAGGTGGATTCGATGCCGGTCTTTCTGTCACTTGGCTTTCTGCTCGCGACATGACTGCAAAACAAAAACTTGCACGTCGTCCGAATTTAAATTCGAAGCTTAGTTTAAATTACAAAAAAGAACAACACTCAGCAGGCATTGAAGGCGACTACACAGGCGCACGTCCCGATGTAGATAATCTAGGCAACACTGTCTCGATGAAGTCTTATACGATTTTTAACGTGAATTATTCATACGACATCAGCAAAAGTTTTCAGGCCTACGCTAAAGTTAAAAATATTATGAATAAAGATTATGAAGAAGTTTTTGGATATGGAACGGGCGGCAGGGCCGCCACGCTCGGTATGAAATATTTCTTTTAAGTCATGTTCGGGTCCATTGCATCTCTGACTCCCTGGCCGATTAAGCTCAGGAGAACGAGTACAACGAACAATGCCAGTGAAGGATAAAATGCAAGCCACCACGCAATCGTATAGTTTTTTTGCGCCTGAGCGAGTAACTCTCCCCAGCTTGGTGTAGGAACCTGCAGGCCAAATCCAAGGTAGTCCAGGGCCGCAAGACCAACGATCTGTCCTGCTATTGTGAACGGTGCAAACGTAATGATTGGAGTCATTGAGTTTGGCAGGATGTGCTTGAAAATAATTTTAAAGTCTGAAGCTCCAAGAGATCTTGCTGCTTCAACGAACTCGCGGTTTCTGTTTTTTAGAAATTCACCACGAATGTAATACGAAATCCCGATCCATGAGAATACACATGAGATCACGATCAGCATGAATAACGACGGCGAGAAAATCGAAATTAAAATAATCAATAAAAAGAACTGCGGAACAGTACTTAGAATTTCTACAATTCTCTGACCGACGAAATCCACTTTCCCCCCGAAATATCCCATTGTCCCACCTAAAAGTGTTCCAATACAAAGTGAGATAAACCAGACGGCAACTGCGTACGATATACTGTACTTGAATCCGTAAAGCAGACGTGTGAATACATCACGTCCTCTGTCGTCAGTCCCGAATAAATTTCTATTGCTTGGAGGTGACGGGTAAGATTCTACTTTTGAGTTACTTTCATACGGGTCCCATTGAATGACAGGCCAAAGAGCATAATCATTCGGTCCCATTTTTAAATCGCGGTAGTCGATTGTCATCGTATCAGTCAGCTTAAAATCTTCAGCATCGTAATCTTTGAAAATCGGAAAATACGTCGAGCCATTGTACTTAACCATTAATGGTTTACTGTTAGCTACGAACGGCGAAATAAGTGTTAAGAAAATCAGGAATGTCAGAAGAAAAACTGAAAACATGGCAGACTTTCTTTTTCTGAAAATTCTCCAGCGTTTACGGCTCAATTCATTTGTTAATAAACTTTCTATCATTTGAAATCAATCCTTGGGTCAACTGCAATGTAGGCCATATCACTGATCAGGTTACCCACTAACAGCAGGACGCTTTCAATAAAAATGATTCCCATAATGACGTTATAATCTCTCTGAAGAATCGACTTATAACCAAGAAGCCCCATTCCATCTAACTGGAAAATACTTTCAAGGATAATTGACCCTGCAAAGAAGACAGAAATAAATCCACCAATCCCCGTAACGATCGGGATCAGGGCATTTCTTAGTGCATGTTTAAGGTAAACTTTCTTTTCATCCAGACCTTTTGCTCTCGCTGTGCGGATGTAGTCTTTTTTAATTTCATCAAGCAGTGAGTTTTTCATCAACAGTGATAAAACGGTAAAAGATCCAATCATGTAACAGATCAGAGGAAGAATGAAGTGGTGAACTCTGTCGAAGATTTTTCCCCAAAGAGTTAAGTCGTAATAGTTGTCAGAGTATAACTCTCCCATCGGAAACCAGTTGTAGAAACTACCACCGGCGAAATAAACGATGAGGAGAATGGCGAGCATGAAGTCCGGTATCGAATACAAGACAAAAAGTATGAAGCTCGTCACATGATCGAAAGTTGATCCATGTTTTACGGCCTTCATAACTCCCAGAACCACACACACCAGATACGACATGATTAGTGAAACTACACCAAACTGAAGTGAGACTGGAATCTTGCTGACGATAACATCCATAACAGGTTCTTCGTAAGTAAAACTCTCCCCGAAATCCAGGTGAGCAATATTCTTTAACCAGATCCAGTAACGGACATGAATTGGCTTATCGAAGCCGTATTGCTTTTTAAGCGCTTCAATAACTTCTTCACTGACTGCACTACTTTTGTCGCCGCCTTTTCCGCTTCCACTATTTTCATGTCCCATACCACCGAACTTCATCTGTTGAATTTTTTGTTCAATAGGTGATCCAGGAGCAAGGTTAATGATAATGAAAGTTACGATCGTGATCCCGAACAACGTCGGGATCATGATCAATAATCTTTTTAAAATATAAGTAAACAAAACGAACCTCTAATTATTTTGAAAGCCACCAGTAATCAGAACCAATAGAGTAAGTGTATGTATCTTTCTCTTTAGCGATACGGCTAGTGTTCGCGTAGAACTTGAACTTATTGTTGAATAAGAAAATGTATGGAACGTCAGCTGCGATAGTTCTGTAAACTTCACGTAGCTTTGTGATTCTTGTTTTCTTGTCCATGATGACACGTGATTCATCGATCAGCTTATCAACTTTTTTATTGCTGTAGCTTACGAAGTTTGAACCAGAGTTTGCAATCGAGTCTGTGTGCCAGATTTGTTTTGGATCCCAGTCCAGGTCTCCACCACTCCATGATAGACGAACAGCTTCAAATTTTCTTTCATCAAGAAGTTTAATGAACGCGTTCCACTCAACAACTTTTACCTGAACATCAACGCCAGCTTTTTTAGCGTCTTCCTGGAAAGTCGTTAAGTATTTTACGAAGTCAGCAGACGGCTCAAGAATTGTGAAGCTAAGTTTTACTTTTTTACC
This sequence comes from Bacteriovorax sp., assembly GCA_014378525.1. Lineage (GTDB taxonomy): Bacteria > Bdellovibrionota > Bacteriovoracia > Bacteriovoracales > Bacteriovoracaceae > Bacteriovorax. The sequence continues at coordinate 11,192 of JACMNL010000042.1, read as the reverse complement.
ATCGATCATTTTATCAAGGATCTTGTCCCCATCAGTATCTTTCCATCCATCTTCAGTTAATTTTTTAAGAGCAGCTTTTGGATCAAATGGAATTGGTTGAACTGTCTGATCAGCATAGTCAGATTGCACGTATGTTGGTCCAGTTGCCGGAACAGAGAAGTTGAACAGAAGTTTTTCAATCATTTTCTTTCTATCGAAAAGATTAACGATTGCTTCTCTTGTTTTAACTGATTTGAAAATCGGGTTTGTCAGGTTGAATCCGACGAAAGCGTAACCAGATGCCTGCTTATTTTCAGTTTTAACTTTGATTACAGATTTTCCCCACTTTGGTCCAACTGCTTTTTGAACATATTCATCAGCTGAAAGTCCAAGATAATCAATATCACCATTTTCAATTGAACGAATTGAAATTGATGAGTCCTGGATAAATCTCATAGTGATTGTTTTGAAGTTATAGATCCCTTTCATGTTTGGAGCAGATCTTCCCCACCAGTTAGGGTTTGCTTCAAGAACGATTTTTTTAGCACGGTCGAATTCTTTTAGAATGTATGGGCCTGTACCAACTAAAGTTTTGTTAAGTACTTTTTCCTGATCCTTTGAAGGATCTTTGTATAAATGCATTGGAACAACAGTAATTGTTGCTGCTACAGAAAAGTTATCAAAGTAAGGAGTTCCTACCGTGAATCTAACTTTGTTAGGAGCGATTACTTCAACAGATTTAATGTTTTCGTAATAAGATTTTTTCTGAGCTGTGTGATACTTGTCTTTTGGATCCATGATCGCATCAAAAGAAAACTTTACGTCTTCAGCTGTAAGCGGTTTTCCATCATGCCATTTCACTCCGTCTCTAAGTGTAAACTCAAAAACTTTTCCGTCTTTTGAAATCGTCCATTCTTTTGCAAGACCTGGTTCCCATTCTCTTGTATCAACGTTTCTTACAAGAAGACCTTCCAGTACCATTGACTGAACTTCACTCGCGTAAGCATCTGTTGATGAAAGAGCGTTAAGAGTTGTTGGCGCCTGGCCAAGGTTGATTTTAAATTCGCCACCAAACGGTGCTTTCGGATTTCCAGCTGCCATTGCAGAGTTCAAAACTCCAAGCAATAACGATAGAGCAATAACATACTTTTTCATTGTATTTCCCACCTTTTAAAAAATTAAGGTAGCTTAGAATAGAAATGGTATGTCTTCAATTATTTTTTGAAGTAGAGATTCGAGTCCAGAGACCAGCGATCCAGTGTAAGATTTTCGTCTTTTAATTTGTACTGCTCGAGCTTCTGATCGATTTCATCACGACGGCGCTCTAAATCCTTATAAGACCGCATAGAATAGGTCTTATCTTCATCAAGTGCATGCAATTCTTTCTGCCATTCCTGCTCTAACTTTTCGCGCAATGTTTGATAACGCGCATTAATCGTATTCACGCGGTCCATGTGGCCTTGAATTTCTTTGTTTTTCATTTCCATCTGGCCCTGGACTGCCATGCGTTTTTTAATAAGTATGCCTACAACCTCACGGCCCATTTTAATATTGTTCTGCAGGTCTTCACTGAAAAATTTAAAATAGGAACCTGTCGTGAAATACAAATGCTGTTCACAAAATTTCATGTCCGGCATTTTCAATAAAATATAATCGGCCGTTCTGCCAATGACATAACTTTTGCATTTTAATGTTTCGTTTTTTTCGTCCCAGAATTCGATCTTGTCTTTTACGTTAACATACTTGATGTTGTCGAAATCCACTTTCACGCGGATTACTGAAATCTGTCTGTTGATTTTGGAAAGTCGTCCTGAAAAAAATCCTTCTTCAGACAACTGAGTTGCATGGGCCAGGCTCATGAATGAAAATAATAAAAAAGCGCACAGAATAGACTTCATACACCTATTATCAGGAGAGATTGAATTTTCGTCCAGTAAGGGAAGATTATACTTGAGTGGAATAGTTTTCTATTTCAGCTTCAGAAGGAAATAATTTGATTTGTCTTCTGCCTGATAAAGCAGAACTTCATACTGCCCTAGAGAGGCCATGACATTTTTTAAGTCCTGAGTGTCTTTTAAAACTACCAGGCCATTTTTATTTTTCATGCTGGTCAGTATTTCTTTATCGCGTTTTAAATCGTCGCTGATGATGATGCTGGTATCAGCTTTTAATTTTTTAGCCGACTTTACACCCTTTGTTGAAAGAATATTCGTAGTCGCTTCATCAACTTTTCCGGTAGAAAAATATGAAAGTTTTGAATTTTCCGGAACATGGTTCAGAACTTCATTCCAGAATAATGAGGTTGAATCTTTTTTCTCATTAATCTGAGTGTCTGATGATTTTATCGCGCGGGAATTTTTAATTCCTGAAAGGGCTTCATATCTTCCTGCCGGAATTGCTTTTCTGGTTTGAGAAGAAAGAGCAAATGGAATAGAAAGTACGAAAAAAAATGCGAGAATATTAATTGTCTGTTTCATGTTCTTTTAGAAGTCCCATCTCTACGTCGATATATAAATTCAGTGTCTCGAATAACTTTTCTAATTCTCTCGCGTAAGAATGAACTGTATCTTCCATACGATTGGGCATGTCCTGCGTGTGGTTTAAATACCAGCGCATTTCATCGACCTTTGTATAAAATTGATCAAGCCCTGCAATTACTTCCTGCCCGCATAACATCAGATCTCTGATGGTGGCAGTCTCGTAACGATTGTTGAATACAGCTGGAAAATGATCTCTCGATCTCTTCAACGAAAATTCATACATGTATTCAGGTGAGCGGTACTTGATACGTTCAAATAATCTTTTTGCATCAAGCTTCAATAGCATGAGCAAACGCTGAGACTCTTCGCTAATTTTTACTTTCATATAAAAAAAATTATACTACTTAATTTGAATTTGTCATAGACGGTAATTTCGCTCGACGCCCGCCTGGCCATTCTGCCAGCGGAGCAGTGTTGCGATCTTTAAAAAATTCCACTGCAACTGTCATCGCGACTTGCTTAACGTTCAGAGGAAGTTGAAAGTATCTATACACGTTTTTGTTTTCAAACTTCGTTGCGTTTTCAATTTCTGAAAACGAACTAACATCATAAACCATAACTTTGCCGGTTGCCATAAGAGAATCAAGAAATAATTTTCTCGCATCTTTAAAGGCAAACGCAGATGAAAAATCATTTCGTATGACTATCACGTGATGCTTTTTAGTCTTATCCATATCTTTCAGGTCTTGTGGAGCTATCGGAAGTAAACTTACATTAATCTTCCCCAGTACTTCTGCTAATACATAATAAGTATGATCAAGCTCTGTCTTGGTTTGAAGATAAAAAATGTAATTTATAACTGGTGTGTTGTTTTCATTCATACCTTTTTATCGGCAGAATCCAGAAGAAAATTTACATTAATTTAATACCTGACTAAAACCTTTTGTCTTTTTATTTTCTCAACTTTTCCAATAGCAGCGATCACTAACATTCCGAAGATTAACGATCCAAGGAAGTTTGCCATGGCCCCGCCAGATCCTCCTGCACCTTTCGAAATATCCTCTATACTTCCACAGGCCGCCACTTTCTTTTCTGAAGCTGCTAGCGGAGATACATATCCGGTCGATTGTCTTCTGAGAGTTTCATCAACAACCGCGTTTGCACCCTGGATATCGTCAGGCTGAAGTTGTGTTGCCGTTCCAAGACTTGCGGCCATTACTGCACTTGAATCTGCAGAGTGATCAAGTCCGATCGTATGTCCGACTTCGTGAAGAATTGTAATTCTCAAAGTGTTGGCATAATTCTGACGAAGATAGGCGATACTTCCGTTTAAAATAATAACTGTCGACGCAAAAAAAGTTCCCTGATTATAGCGAATCGTTATCGCCAGAGTTCTCGAAGGATCGTAACCAGTTTCTGCTCCAAAATTATCTGACCACTTAATATAATTTCCCGAAAAATTAGTATTATTTTGAACGGCAGACATCTGCCATATATCTTTTCCGATAACCGCTTCCCAATCTGCTACGGCCTGATTAGCAAGGGATTCAAGCATTGCAGAGTCACTTGCGACCGGTGCAAATTTTGTCATCTGTATTGGAAACGATTGCCAGTAGAAACCGTTTTTGAAGTCTTGTGTAAATGTATAGGCATATGCTTTTGAACTTAAGATTAAGACAAAGAAAATGGCCACAAGCGAGAGGGGGATAAAGCTTATGGCCGATTTTTTCGTGTGCTTCATTTTACTTCCTTGTAAAAATATTCACTAATAACACTCTTCCATCCTTGGAAGATTTTTTTGATCACTACTTATAAAAAACTAAATCTTGGAAAATACAGCTGCAGAACATAACCACTGATCGTTTGCTTCAACAGTATAGATTTCTCCACTCTTGAATTCGACCGGGCCGCCTTTCACAACCAGCATCTTCTTAGAAGATATTTTTTCACCTTTCAATGTTTGAATAATCTGGAAATCGACTTCGACTTTCGGGAATGTTGATGAAGCTACATCTTCAACAGACGTCACGGCAGCGATGTACTTCTCAGGACAAGCCAGGTTCATGGCCGACATTGCCAGTGCATTATTCGCACCCAAAGATCCTGCTAAACTTACAAGCGTAATGGCGACCATTCCTAGTCTGTTCAAATGCTTCATCCTAAAGCTCCTAATAATGTATCTTCCTTGAAAGTTCCAAATCCTTGGTGAAAATCATCCATGATCTTCTACTTATATCTATTGCACTACCTATGCCAAGATCACTAAATTGGTAACCAGCTGATAGCTTAATCCAACCCTTTTACTCCAGTGGCGAAAGGATACCTAAACCGTGTGCTCAGGTGTCAAAAGAAAAAGTCAGATTCAAAACTTTGACCTCATTACTTTTTTACATGGAGTTTTCATAGAGAAAGCTACTTATAAAATTGTTTATGAGACTGCCGTTAGCTGTCTGATTTAGTTTTCTACTATAAAGGATGAATTGAATTTTATTGATTAACTTTTTTGTAAATTGATTTTGTGTTCGTTAGAACACCATCTCTTGCATTGAAGATAGAGGACTTTTCCAAAAGATCACCAGTCGGAGTTTGTGAGTATTTATTCACAGCTCTGACAGGTAAAAAGATTGTTGGAATGCCCGGATCTTTTTTATATGTAACTTTCACTTCCAGAACAAGTTCATCTGCAACGAAAATTCCTCTGCCTTGAGCAGTTACATCGTTGTCGTCCTGAACGACTGTAAATTGATTATCGAGAACCAGAGTATGAGATAAAGGACGTGAAAGGACTGCAACTTCAACACAGCCTTTTTGAGAAAGAACAATACTCTCCCCGTTTTTATCAACGTAAGACCCGCTTAAATCGGGGCATGCAAAAGCTTGCGTAGTTAACAGGCATCCGAAAACCAGTACTAAATTTTTCATTATTTTACTCTTCTATAAGTTTGGTAATCCGTAGAACCTTCTGATCCGTCGGCCTCAAACGGCTGGATTTTTTCTACAAGATTGTTGAATTTATCAATACGATAGCTTGTGATCCAGCGAACCGGAAGGTCGTATTGATTATTTCCGCCATAGTCCATGCGGATATCGATTATTAAATCATCATTGGTAAAAGATACTTTCGCATAAGCAGTCATGCTGCCTTCTGCCTGAAGTACTCTTTCTACGTTGTCTGCAATTAAAGTTGTTGTGCCATCAGCATCTGTCCATGTTGAACTCGTGCAACCGCTTTGAACGATCGTACGGTTTGATTCTGAATCGGAGTCTGAAAAAATTCCATCAAGTTGTGGACATGCAAAAGCACTGAACGAAAAACTTAAAGCAAGAATTACGAAAAAAATTTTCATTTTATTGATTCACTTTAAGGCGAATATCTTTTTTGAAAATAGAAAAGTTAATCGCAGAAATTTCTACGAGACACGCTATGATAATAATACAAAGACCTGCACTAATAAGACTGTCCACTAGATCATCTCCTTTGATTTTGTGCTTTCATCCTTGAATGCATTACTTTCACTGAAATTTTTCTTATTATTTAAGCAGCCTTGTCCTGATCCTGACAAACAAAAAGGGCCCTAGGGGCCCTATTGTAAGATAAAGATAAGTTTATATTCTTTGATGCGTTGTAGTTCCATTTGCAATTACTTGATTACTCGAATTTATTACTGAGAAATTCATTACAAGATTACCTGCTGAGTCTAAATTATAAACCGTTACAACTCGCGCGGGTATTTTATCTGCTGGCACTTGAGGAAGTGGAACTTTGTATTCTATTTTTCCATCGATTGTTAAATTTGCGCCGACAAACATTGCGGCCGACATAATTCGCACTTGTTCATCCTCAGAAGACAATCTGTAAACACCATCGGCGATAATCGTCTCTATGCCGTCGCTGGAGTTTACTGTAACGGTTTCGCAACCTGATTGAGTGACAGTGTATGTTCCCATCTGCTCATCTCTATATGATCCGGAAAAATTAGTACAGGCCATGGCAGTTGAGGTGAAAAGTGCAAATGCTAAGACTCCTAAAAATTTCATAAATACTCCTTCGAATAAATTTATTGCTGGAGAAATTAAGCGCCTCGAAATTTTTAGTGTAAATAGTTTGAAGATGAATTGAGGTAAAAAAAAGAAAGGGGGCCTGAGCCCCCTTTCATACTGAATAAATTTGCGAAAACATAAACGACTGGATCTGTAATCCCCGAAGGGAAAACTACATCATGCCGCCCATTCCTCCCATACCACCCATTCCGCCGCCCATACCTGGTGCGCCTGAATCTTTAGCAGGAAGATCTGCAATCATAGTTTCTGTAGTTAACATTAACCCAGCTACCGATGCAGCGTTCTGCAGAGCTGAACGAACAACTTTAGTTGGATCGATAATTCCAGCAGCTACTAAGTTTTCATATTTTTCGTCGCGAGCGTTGAAACCAAAGTTTGCATCTTTGTTTGCTTTAACTTCGTTAACAACTACCGACCCTTCAAGACCTGCGTTCGTCGCAATTTGTCTTAGAGGTTCTTCGATTGCACGTTTAATAATTCTGATACCGAAGTTTTCTTCTTCGTTACGTCCTTTAAGATCGTTTAATACAATTGAAGCATGAAGTAGAGCAGAGCCCCCACCAACAACAATTCCTTCTTCAACAGCAGCGCGAGTTGCATGGAGTGCATCTTCAACTCTGTCTTTCTTTTCTTTCATAGCAGTTTCAGTAGGTGCTCCAACTTTAATTACAGCAACACCACCGTCAATCTTAGCTAATCTTTCTTTTAGTTTTTCTTTGTCGTAGTCAGAAGTTGTATCAGCAATTTGAGCTTTAATAGCTGCAACTCTTGCTTGTACATCTGCTTTGTTTCCGTTTCCATCAACGATAGTTGTATTTTCTTTGTCGATAGTTACACGTTTTGCAGAACCTAAAACTTCAACAGTAGAAGTTTCAAGAGACATACCCAGTTCTTCAGAAATAACAGTTGCACCAGTTAATGTTGCAATGTCTTTTAACATTTCTTTTCTTCTGTCTCCGAATCCTGGAGCTTTAACAGCTGCCACTTGAAGAGTTCCGCGAAGCTTGTTTACAACAAGAGTTGTAAGAGCTTCACCGTCGATATCTTCAGCGATGATTAGAAGTTGTCTTCCTGATTGAACTGTCTTTTCTAATAAAGGAAGAAGTTCTTTCATGTTAGAGATTTTTTTATCTGTGATTAAGATAGAAGCATTATCAAATGCAACTTCCATTTTTTCCGGATTGTTTACGAAGTATGGAGATAAGTATCCACGGTCGAATTGCATACCTTTTACTACAGTAAGTTCTGTTTCAGCAGTTTTTGATTCTTCGATTGTGATAACACCGTTGTTTCCAACTTTAGACATTGCTTCAGCAAGAAGTTTTCCGATTTCGATATCGTTGTTACCAGAGATTGTACCAACCTGAGCGATCTCTTCAGAAGTTTTTACTTCTTTAGACATTTCTTTAAGTTTAGTTACAACAGCTGCTACAGCAAGATCGATTCCGCGTTTAAGATCCATCGGATTGTGACCGGCAGAAACAAGTTTAACACCTTCTTTGTAGATTGCTTGCGCAAGTACAGTTGCAGTTGTTGTACCGTCACCAGCATCTTCGTTTGTTTTTTGCGCAACTTCTTTAACCATTTGCGCGCCCATGTTTTCGAAGTTGTTTTCTAATTCAATTTCTTTAGCAACAGTCACACCGTCTTTTGTGATGTGTGGAGCACCGAAAGATTTTTGAATAACAACGTTACGACCTTTTGGTCCCAGAGTAACTTTTACAGCGTTCGCTAATGCGTTTACACCGTTTAGAATCAGAGTTCTTGCGTCTTCTGAATATTTTAATTCCTTAGCCATATATATCTCCTGTATTTTTTAAATCTAATTAATGAAGTACGCCTAAAATTTCGTCTTCTTTCATAACAAGAACTTCTTTCCCTTCAACTTTCACTGGAGTTCCTGCGTATTTTCCGAAAAGAACTGTGTCCCCGACTTTTACTTCAAGGTTTCTTAGCGATCCATCAGTCAGTCTGTATCCTGTCCCAACAGCAAGGATTTTTCCTTGTGATGGTTTTTCTGCATGGTTGTCTGGAATGATAATTCCACCGGCAGTTTTAGTTTCTTCATCTAAACGTTGAATTACAACGCGGTCTTGTAACGGCTTTAGTTGCATAATAGGTTCCTCCCTTTAATTTTTATAGCGACAAGATGGTAGCAATAAAATAAGTGTCAATGGTAGCGATTAAAAAAAAATATTTTTTAATGAATGGCGCGCCTGGTAATTGTCTTTCCATTGAGATTGCGCAAAACTTCCTGTGAACTAATTTAAGGAGAGATAGATGGTAGCAATGACAGGCATTTATGAGGGAGAAAAGCACTGCACCCTCACTCACGGTCCTTCACAAAATAAAATTCATACTGACGCTCCAAAAGATAACAATGGACGCGGAGAGGCCTTTTCTCCTACTGATTTAGTTGGTGCAGCCCTAGGTAGTTGCATCATTACAACCATGGCCATCCACGCTGAAAAACATGGTGTCGAGCTAAAAGGATCTCAATTCACTGTGGTGAAAAAAATGCAGTTATCTCCAAGAAGTATTGCCGAGCTTTCAGTAGAAGTTATTCTGCCTGCTAAATTAACGGCAGAAGAACGGGCCACATATGAAGAAATTGCTCACACCTGCCCGGTCTCAAGAAGCCTTCATCCAGACGTGAAAATTCCGGTACTTTTCAAATATCAATAAGGACATTGTCTAAAAAATAGACACTCTCCCGTGTAACTATTCCCACCGGCTTTATTCGGGTCTCCAATAGCTTTTATCCTCATAGATATATTTATAGAGGAGACCGGTATGAAAAGTTTATTTATCGCCATTTTAATGATCAACACTTCATGGGCATCAGGTAGCAGACATTGTTTACCAAGCTCTCCTGGAAAACCTTCATTTTGTACTGGTGAAAAAGTTATAGTTGATGACGGCCTTCAAAACTCTATAGGTAGAGAAGGAAAAGTTGTTGGAGTTTTTGAAGGAACACCTTACGTGATGGTTCACTACATTGATAAAAAATCCAGAAAAGAAGGAAAAACAGCGAACGCTTATAAAGTAAATTCAGATGATTTGGTTGTCACACTCACATGTCATGACAACTATCTCTGCAATCACCTTTAATTATTTTAAATCGTACCAGTTGATTCCGATTCCCATATCAACTTTAAGTGGCACGCGAAGGTCGACAACCGTTTCCATACCTTCGCGTACGATTTCTTTCATCACTGCCAGTTCCTCTTCTTCCACTTCAAAAATTAATTCATCGTGTACCTGAAGAAGCATTTTTGATTTCAGTTTTCTTTCAGTAATTTCCTGATCGATCTTAATCATAGCAAGTTTTATGATATCAGCTGCGGTTCCCTGAATAGGGCTATTGATTGCCATCCTTTCGGCCTGAGCTTTAATCGTTCTGTTTTGTGAGTGAATATCGGGAAGAAATCTTTTTCTTCCGTGATAAGTTTCTGCGTAACCAGTTTGCTCCGCTTTATCTTTTAAAGTATCGAGAAAAGTTTTGATTGAACTAAAACGAGAAAAGTATTTATCGATGTATTGTTTCGCCTCAGTTCTTGAAATTTTTAATGTCGAAGCAAGACCAAAAGATGACTGTCCGTACATCAATCCAAAGTTAACAGTTTTCGCCATCGAGCGCTCAACTTTCGTAACCTGAGTTATAGGAATATCCATTACCTCTGCAGCAGTCTGAACGTGAATATCAATATCATCCTGGAAAGATTTTAACATCGTCGGGTCTTCTGAAAAGTGAGCAAGAAGTCTTAACTCCACCTGAGAATAATCGGCAGAAAGTAAAAGTTTTCCCGGTTTTGCGATGAAAGCTTTACGAACTTTTTCACCCATTGGACTTCTCACAGGTATGTTCTGAAGGTTCGGGTTAGTTGAAGAAAGTCTTCCTGTCGCAGCGACAGTTAAATTATAATTTGTATGAATGCGTTTAGTTTCTTTATTCACAAGTTCAGGTAGGGCCTTCACGTAAGTCGACTGGATTTTTCCATACTCTCTGTGAGTTAAAAGCAGACCTGGCACCTCACTGATATTCATTCCATCAAGTTCTTCCAAAACCTCGGCGTCAGTTGAATAACCTGTTTTCGTTTTTTTAACAGGAGGAAGCTGGAGTTTTTCGAATAATAAAACCCCCACCTGCTTAGGTGAGTTTAAATTAATTTCAGATCCGGCGATTTCGAAAACTTTTTCTTCGACACGCTTAATTTCTGCCGCAAGTTCCACTTCAAACTCTTTTAAAAAGTTTACGTTAAGTGAAACTCCTTCTTTTTCCATCTTGCCTAAAACTGAAATGATATTGAGGTCAATTGAATCGTAAATCCCCTGCAGGTTCAGCTCTTTCATTTTATCTTTGAACAATCTCGCTAAAACAAAAAGTCCGTAAGCTCTTTCTGCATTGGCATAATGCTCATCGGCCCCAGCTTCCATGTCGAGATAAGCTTTCATAAGCGTATTGAGATCGTGGCGGTTGCTTGAATCAATGTTAAAATGAGCGAGAGAAATATCAAACATGTTTGAAGTAAACTGCAACTTATTAACCAGTGAATAAACGTAATCGCGCTTTAAGTTTTCACCGATGATTTCTACATCTGGATGACTCCACAATTTTTTGATCGCGTCTTCAGCAAGGTTGTGATCAACAGTGTATGAATGAGTTTCATT
>JACMNL010000041.1 GCA_014378525.1 Bacteriovorax sp. | reverse complement strand
GATTCATTGCCATTTTTTACCTCTTAGTCCTTTTTATCGGGCCCTTATGAATTTAAAACACTGTCTTTAAAATTTTCTAATTGATTTTCAAGAGATGCATCTAACTGAAGATCTTCAACAGTTACTCTATATCCCGCAGTTACGTTTTCACTTTTTTTGTATTCTAGAATCGGCTCTCTTCCTAGTTTCCCTTGAAGATAAACTTTTAGTTTTTCTTTAACGTCAGCTGGAATTGATTCTTCAGATCCTTCGATTGTTCCACGAAGAAATCCTCTATTGTGATCGTCTATTACGATTACGTTTTTGAAGATCATTGGCATTAAACCAATTCTTTGTTCTGCGATTAAAAACTGCATGAAATTTTGAGTAATCGGCGACAACCCTAATTTTTTCATTACATCTGTTAATACACTTAGTTTTTCTTCAGCCGTAAACACGTCTAAGAATAGAAGCGTTTCAAGATCATTGCTCTTATTGATTGTCTCAGTAAGAGTCGTTAGTTCTTTTACAAGATCTAACTTAAGCTCAACACCAAGTTCAACAATTGATTGAGCGTATGCTTTTGCGATGATTTGTTCTTTCATAATGGCCTATCTTAATTCCGAAACAATATTTGAAGTCGCGCGCTTTTTCATGTCGCCGCTTGCATTAATTGTTTGCTGAGTTTTTGCAATAACACTGTTTAGTAAATCTTCATTCAGGTTAAGAACCAGTTCGTTCTTTTCACCATCAAGCTTATGCTCAAGATCTTTTTGAGTTCTTGAAATCGTCGATTGTGTTTCTGCACTTTGAGATTGTGTGAAAGCTGCAACGTCGTGTTCGTAATCTTTTTTGATTTTAGAAAGTTCAGCAGGAAGGTTTGCCATTTTAACTTCAAGAGCTTTCAGGCGAGACTCTGCATCTTTATTTTTTTGAGCAGCTGATGCCATTAACGATTGAACGTCTTCTGCTTTTTTGTTGAACATATCTGCCGTTGGTTTTTTTAATTTCCAAACTAAGAATCCAACCAGAACGAAAAAGTTGATTGCCGGATAGATTAGTTCTTTAATCGATGGTTCTGCGTGAGCTGCTTCTTCTGCAAATGCTGTTGCAGCGAAGGCGAAGAACATAAATGAATATAAAGCTTTTGCTTTCATTTAATCCCTTATTTAGTTAATTTTTCTACAAGTGTATTTGATAATTTTTCAGCGTCGGCCATAACTGCAACTCTCTTGTTAGAGAAGTCTTTTAAAAGAACAGATCTTTTACCTTCGTATTCTTCAGTCATTTTTTCTTCAGCAGAAGTTAAGATTGTTCTTTCTTTTGAAAGAATTTCTGACTTAGCTTTAGTTGCCACAGATTGTGCGTCCTGGTGAGTTTTCTCAACCGAACCTTTGTATTCTTCAGCAAGATCTTCAGCTTGTTTGTAAACGTGGTTCGCGTGTGAATCAAGTTTTACAGTTTTGCTTTCTCTTAGTTCTAGAATAATTTGTATTTTTTTGAAAAGTAATGGAGCAAGGATATTAAAAAACACGATGAAGAGAATGAATTGAACGTAAAAACTCTTATCGATTTTTAATGAATTTAAAATTGTATAAACTGTACCCATGGACAAGAATCCTCGTTATCTCTAAAGATTTTATGCAATAAAAAAATTTATTGAACTTTTTTGTGAACTATTTTTTCCACTAATTGATAATGTTTTTCGAGGTTTTCGTCAAGGAAAAATAGAGTTTGTGCGTATTGTTCTAAATTACGTTTGTGTATTTTTCTTATCGCGCATTTTTGTTGTCCCGTGGAATATTACGCCTTCTTCTACTATGAGACTTGGTGTCGTAATAATTCCTTCGAACCGTGCAGGTTTTAAAATTTCTACTCGAGAACTTGCCTTGATATTTCCTTTTACAGAACCGGCAATAATGATGATGTTTGCGTTAATATCGGCGTTGATGACGGCCCCTTCGGAAATAACAACCGTGTCATTTGAAAAAACAGATCCGTTAACAATCCCAGCAATTCGTGCGGTGCCGTTGAAAGAAAGGTTTCCTTCAAATTTACAACCCTCTTCAATTATCGCTGAAACTTCTCCGCGGCGTCTTTCCATGATCAACCTTATCCTTGGTGATACAAAAAGTGGTCCCGTAGGACCACTTTAATTTAATTCTTAATTACATTCTACTCTAGATTTATTTTGATAGCAGGAATTCATATATATCGTTAAATTCTGCCTCATTCGAATATTTCAGCGAAATGTGGCCAGAACCATTCTTCCCGCTAGATACGGCAAAGTGATAGCCGGTTTTTTGTTCCAATGTCTTTCTAAATTGATCAAGCTTTTCATCGAAAAATGGATTTTTTCGGCCTTCTTTTTCTTTAAGCGGCTTTTTAGCCTTAATGGCCTGTTCTAATTCTCGAACTGACCAAGTGTTAGCTACGGCTTCGTTAGCGAGTCTAATGGCTTCCTCGCGCTCTTTAACAGCAGCTAAAATTTTAGCGTGTCCGAAAGATAACATTTCTTTTTGAAGAAGATCGATGATCGGACGTGGAAGATTCAATACACGAAGAAAGTTCGCAACTGTTGAGCGTTCTTTACCCAACTTTTTTGCTACATCTTCCTGTGTAAGTTTGTATTCATTCATCAGCTGATAATAAGCAAGTGCTTCTTCAACACAGTTTAAATCAGAACGTTGAACGTTTTCGATAATAGACATGATCATTTTTTCACGATCAGTCGCTCTCTTCACTACAACTGGAACCTGCTCAAGGCCGATTTTTTTCGAAGCGCGAAGTCTTCTTTCACCAGCGACAAGTTCATATTCACCGTTTTCTAATTCAGCTACGATTAGCGGCTGAATGATTCCGTTTTCTTTAATCGACTCTGCTAATTCTTCAAGGTCTTTTTCCTTGAATATTTTTCTCGGCTGATTGGGATTTGTTTTAATCATTCCAATATCAACTAAGAGCGGAGTATTTTCATAACGAATTTCTACACGTGTTTCTACAGGAGATGCAGTAGCATCATCTTCATTCTGATTTCCATAATGATTATTATAAGTCTGATTCACAACCGACTGTGGAGTAGCGTCGTGAAGAAGAGATGCGATCCCTTTACCTAATGCAATTTTCTTGGCCATATAAAATCCTACTGTTCAAAAATTGGTGGTTCATCTAAGTTAATTTTTTCTAAATTAGGAAGAGAATTCATCAATGATTCTTCATCCGTAACTTTTTCTACCGCCACCTTTTCTTTAACCGGAACGCTTGGTTTCAAGCGTTCTTTCAAGATCAGTTCCTTGGCCAATGCTAAATAGGCTTCACTGCCTTTAGATTCAATATCGTAAAGAATGATTGGTTTTCCGAATGACGGACACTCAGCAAGCTTCACGTTTCTTGGAATAATTGTTTTGAAAACTGTATCACCGAAATGTGTTTTGATCTCAGTAACAACTTGCTTATGAAGTCCTGAACGAGAATCAAACATGGTAAGAAGTATTCCATCCAACTCTAAAGATGGATTGAGTGATGTTCTAATCAAGCGAACAGTATTTAATAACTGTGCAAGACCTTCCATTGCTAAATATTCTGTTTGCATAGGAACGATATAAGAGTGAGCAGCGTTTAGTGCGTTCACAGTTAAAAGTCCCAATGAAGGTGGACAGTCGATAATAATATAGTCGTAATCATTTTCAATTGATTTGAAAGCTTGTTTTAATTTTGATTCGCGAGCGAACAATGAAACAAGTTCAATTTCAGCACCTGATAAATTGTTATCAGAAGGACAGATATCAAAACATGGAAGTTCTGAGTGGTAGATTGCATCTTTAATATCAATCTGACCGATAAGAGCGTGGTAAATATTTTTTCCGGCGAATGTTTCTTTCGATAATCCAATACTAAGACTTCCGTTTCCTTGTGGATCGAGGTCGATTAGTAGAGTTCTTTTCTCAGCTACTGCTAGACACGCTGCAAGATTCACAGATGAAGTGGTTTTTCCAACTCCGCCTTTTTGGTTCATCATCGCAATAATTTTAGCCATTTATGGATCCCCTTTTTGACTATTATGAAGTCAAATAATATCTAAAAATGTATTTAAAGTACAATTAAAGAAGCGTAGAAAATTTTATTAATTTTGCAGTTTGGATTGTTCCACGTAGAACTTTTCTATTCTTGAAGCCTAACAAGACGCGTCCTTCAGTCCCTGGAACATCATAAGATTTCTCTTCTATTAATTCCCAGTTTGTTTCGATCATGTCTTCGATATCTTCAAGCTCATTAAAGTTTGGTCCTTTATAGAAGAAGACGTAGAGAGTTTTATTTGTGCGAAGTAGCGGTAGATATTCTGAAACTTTTCCGACTCCTTTAAAAGTGATGACGGTATCAACATCAAAGTCCATCAGCTCAAGACGCTGATGAAGTAGAGTTGCGTTAGTTAGGCCAAGCGTATTCGCGATCTGCTGAACCACTTTTGCTTTTTTCGCACGAGCTTCCATTCCTATAAATTTTTTATCCGGATTCAAGAAGGCCAGAGGCAGGATTGGAAATCCCCCACCAAATCCAACATCAACCAGGGTTCCGGTTTGTTCAAGTGCATTTTTAAAAACTTTACTCTCGGTCATCGGCATGACTGAGTCGACGATTTGTTTTTGATAAAATTCTTCCGGAGAAGTAATTCTTGTTAAATTGATCCCGGCAAACTCACCAGTCAGAAGATCGAGGTATTTTTTAGCGAATTCTTTCATTATTTTCCTTAAACCAGGTTTCCGGCCACGTATGCTAGGGTAGCGGGTCTGATTCCATCTATTCTTTGTAATTGTCCGAATGTTTCTGGTCTTATTTGCTTTATTCTCAATTTGCATTCAAAAGAAATATTTTTTGAATCAGCGAGCACTTCCCAATCGATTCTTCTTTTGCTCATTCTATTAATCTTTTCACTCTCGATTACGGCCCTGTCGATATAACCTTCGTATTTCGAAGCAATCGCTACAGTTCTAACCGCGTCCGAGTGAAACTTTGCTCCCACTCTCACCGTTTCTGCCTCAAGAACAATAACAGGATTTAGATTCGGTCGACGAAGAAGTTCTTTAAGGGAGATATTGTTTTCCAGAGTTCCGTAATCTTTTAAAGAAAAATACTCTTTATTGGCCTCTGTAGAGTAAAACATCGTCGAATCGACAAGTTTTTCGAGAATTTCTACTTCATCAATGATGCTTTCCTGGAAAAAATCCAGTCGAGTTGAGAGTCCAAGACTCTTTCTATACTTATTCATACGAAGAATAGTATTGTCTTCTCTTACGTAAAGACGGTTTTCTGATCTTGCCGTAAACAATCTATAAGGCTCATCTCTTCTATTTGAGACTAAGTCTTCAACCATAACTCCAATATAAGAGTCGTTTCTATCTAAAACTAGTGATTCTTTTCCTAAAAAACTTAAAGATGCATTAATTCCAGCGATAATTCCCTGCCCTGCTGCCTCTTCATATCCAGATGTCCCGCAAACTTGTCCCGCAAAGAACAAACCTGCGATATCTTTGTACTCCATTAAACGAGATAATTCTGAAGTATCGACAACATCGTATTCGACTGCATATCCATGAACGAGGATTTTTGCGTTTTCTAGACCAGAAATAGTCTGAATAAAGCTTTCCTGCACATCTTTTGGTAGCGAAGTTGATATCCCGTTTGGATAAATCGACTCGAGATTCAATCCTTCAGGTTCAACAAACACGTGGTGAATATCTTTTTCTGTATATCTGAAGGCTTTATCTTCAATTGAAGGACAATATCTTGGTCCAACACCCTTAATTTGTCCGTTGAAGATAGGAGATCGTTCTTTATTAGCTCGAATGATCGATAAAGTTTCTGAATTTGTCCTCGTAAGATAACAAGGAACTTGTTTTGAGTTTCTTTCGAATGGTTCAGACAAAGAGTGGAAGTTTCTTGTCCCAAAATCACTTTCCTGGGGTTCCATCACAGAATAATTAATTGTTTTGCGATCAATTCTCGGAGGAGTTCCAGTTTTAAATCTATTTGGAAGTGTTTTTATCTCTGAAAATAAATCATTCAATCCAACAGACTCTTGGCACTCTACTCTTCCACCAGCTTTTTGTTCTTCACCAGTGTGAAGTTTTCCAGCGAGAAAAGTACCAGTTGTGATAATTACTTTCGCAGAAGAATAAATATTTCCCGATTCAGTCGTGACTATAAATTTTTCTCCGTTACGTTTTACGGCCAACACCATTTCGCGAACGATAGAAAGATTGTCTCTCGAAGATAAAAGTTCTTCAGCGTATTTTGTGTAGAGTTCTTTGTCGACTTGAACACGAGTTGATTGAACAGCGAATCCTTTTGACTCGTTCAGAGTTCGGTATTGAATGCCGGCCTTGTCAGCGACAATTCCCATGAGTCCGCCAAGTGCGTCGATCTCTCGAACCACTTGTCCTTTTCCTACTCCACCGACTGCTGGATTACATGGAGTCGAAGCAAGAGAAGCTCCGGGACCAGAAATAAGTCCAACCTTCAAATCAAACTGAGATGAAATCCAAGCGGCTTCACTTCCAGCGTGACCGCCACCAATTATTAAAATATCAAAAGAGTTGCTCATAATTTTTTGTTCCACGTAGAACATTGAGATATAACAAGTTGCACGATTCGACTACTTCCCAATACAGAAATTTGCAAAAATAGAATTTAATACATCATCCGGCGAAACAATCCCGATCAATTCAGTCAGGGAATGTCCCAGGATGTTAACCTCTGAGGACAAGATCGCTACATCAGTTAAGCCATTGATATTATTATTAAAACTAACAGCTTCACTATAAATTTTATTTACTGCATCTCTATGTCTTTCGAGCAAAATCGGGTTGTTGGATGTCACTTGTTCGAATTTTTTTATAATATTAGATTTCAGAACTGGTTCTATAGGACCAGGCGCGAGAGCGCCGCACCCCAACTCCGCATCAAGTGGTTCTATAGGGGCAGCATTTTTAAGCGGTCCTATAGAACCACTTTTCGAAACTGGTTCTATAGGACCGGCTATTTTTTGATCTGGTTCTATAGAACCACTTTCATTGTTTTTTGGTCCTATAGAACCAAAACTAATTAAAAGTGGTCCCATAGGACCATCGATTTTTAGTGGTTCTATAGAACCACTTCCACCATTTTCAAAGCTAGCTTTTGCTAAATAATTTGTTTTAATTTTAGAGAAATTTACCGATGAAACTTGCTCTAAAAAATCGTTTTTATCAGAGTGAGAAACAACTAAAAAATCAAAATCGATATCGCTGAATTTTTTTAAATACTCTGCATTTGTTTCGAATGGATTTACGATTAAAATTTTATAAAAAGCGCGACCTAAAATTCCCATGGCCCTATCAATTCCGATGTTCTCAATCACATCATTTGAATCACGAATTCCAGCCGTATCGACCAGTTTAAAGTTGGTCCCATCAAGATGAATGACTTCCGAAACGTAATCACGAGTGGTCCCGGCGATATTCGACACGATTGAGCGGTCG
>JACMNL010000040.1 GCA_014378525.1 Bacteriovorax sp. | reverse complement strand
TCTAAACTTTAGACAATTAAACAAACTAAGAGTTTAATGCGATTAATGCTTCTTTATAGTTTGGTTCATTGGCAATTTCTGCTACCTGCTCAGTGTAGATGATTTCATTTTTTTCATTGATAATCATGATAACTCGAGAGCAAAGTCCTTTTAACGGGCCATCAACGATGTCCAACGGGTAGTGAGTAAGGAAGTCAGATCTGAATAGAGATGCTGTTGTAACATTATTGATTCCTTCAGCTCCACAAAATCTTTTTTGAGCGAATGGAAGATCGAGTGATAAATTAATCACGGCCACGTTGCCAAGATCAGCAGCATCTTTATTGAAAGTGCGGACACTCATTGCACATGTCGGAGTATCAATGCTTGGAAAAATGTTAAGCAGTTTGTATTTTTCTTTGAATGAAGAAAGTTTAACTTCTGTTAAATCTGTTTCTACCATTGTGAAGTCATGTATTAGATCGCCATCATCCGGAAGTGTTCCGCGAGTGTTGATGTAGTTTCCCTGAAGAGTGATTCTTGTCATATTGCCCCCTGTGTTATCTTCGTCGTGTTATACGGGAGTCATCTTACTTAAATCGCAGACAGTTCTCAAGTGCATTTAGGCTTCGGTTCAAAAAAAAAGGCCCTCCGAAGAGGGCCCATTTGAAAACTAATATTAAATCTACTTCGCACTTGCAGGGTTACGCCCGTAAAGCATACCACCACCAAAATAAGAGTAGAAAATCTTGCTAGAATCAGTCGGGTCAATCGTTACACCACGAGCATTTTGTTGAAGCGGAGGAACTGTGTTTTTTGTCCACGATACACCACCATCAGTAGTATAAAGCTGACCACCGTTACCCCATTGTCCATCAAGCTGGTGATAAGAAGCAACGTGAACCTGATTATTGTTCGACGGATCGATCTTGATATCAGTCGGGTGAGTAATTTGTTTTACTCTGTTCCAAGTTGTTCCGTTATCAGTTGATTTCCATGCACCAGTAGTAAGCCACTGGCCATGGTTTTCATAGTCAACTAACCAAAGAGTTCCCGGGTTATTGAAGTCCACTGCGAATGCTGTAGGGAAGAACCAAAGTTTGTATCCAGCATCAGCGTCTGTTGGATAATTAACTGTTCCTCTTAAAAGTTTCCATGTTGTCGCTCCGTGGGCCACGTCTAAGAAATAAATCCCTGTTGAGGCCTGGTTAGAGAAAGTTGGAGCGTCACCTGTTAGAAGAGCGTAAACGTTTCCAGTGTTCGGATCAACTTCGATCTGAGGAATAATTTTGTTTCCTGCAGGAAGACCGGCATTGTTGTATGTCCATGTCGCTCCATCATTTCTAGATACTGCGATACCAACTTCTTGTGTACCAGCATAGATAACAGCGTTTCTTGAATCGTAAGCAACAGATAAGAACTGACGGTTGTAGTTAGTATCTACTGGAGTTAAACGAGTCCAGCTTCTACCTCTATTAATAGTTTTGTAAATACCACCGTTCGCTGTCGCAGCGTTCGCATGCCAGTCGTTCGGGAAATCGTGAAGAGATCCACTTGCACCGTAAGCAACCATGTCATCAGCAGGGTTGAAAGCAAAGTCATACCAGCTGTTGTATCCTGATTTTGGAATTCTAAAACTCACACCATGATCTTCCGAAACAACTCCACCGATATCAGCAGAAGCTCCGTACATAATGTTAGTATTCGTCGGGTGAAATTTCATTTTGTAAACAGAGATAACTTCCAGTCCTCTTGTCTTCCAGTTTTTACCGGCAGCAGGTGTGCCTGAGTCAGCGTATTCTGTGAACGGTGCTTTCCAGTTTTCTCCGGCATTCAGTGTTGAGTGCATGAAGAAGTATCCTGTTCCAGCTGCCATTGTAGAATTTCTCTGGTTTACTTCGAAAGATTCATATCCAGAGTCCCACCATCCAATATCAAGAGCAACGGCAGACCATTCAAGTTTAGTTGAAGGCCATGGAGCATATGGAACAACATCGTAGTTGATCTGATTTAATTTTAATCCCCAAGTCTGACCTTTGTCGTGAGACACGTAAACTTTTGTACCGTACTGACGGATCCATGCAGTTGATCCTGTCGTGTAGATTGTTGTCGAATCGTTTTCTGCCATTTTTAAATGGTCACCAACAGCTTGAGAAGTTTTTGTAAATCCCGCACCGTTTTTATTTGTCCAAACGTAACCACAAGCTGTAGTTGTCTGGTCGATTGAAGTTTGTCCCCAGTCATTTGTATATTGAACGGCCCATGAACAGGCGTTCACACCATCATAGTCAGAGATCGCAAGTGTTACGCCTGAAGCATCAGATCCACCTGTGAAAAGTCTTACACCAGAAGCAGGAGCGTAGTATGTTGAGTATGTCGCACCAGAGTCACTTGATACAAGAACTTTTGTTTTTGTAGCGTGATAAACTTTTCCTGCTGTATTTTGATCGATGAAAGTTCCGATCGCTTCTTCAGAGTTTACTCTTGTCCACGATGACCCTTTGTTTACTGATCTTAATAATCCTTTTGTAGTACCTGCATACATGATGTTCGCATTCGAAGTATCACCAAGCCAGTACTTAATTAATTCACCTGAAGCAAGACCCATTGAGATCGCAGTAAATGTATTACCTGAGTCTACAGATCTCTTCGGATTGATACCAGCAGCTGCGTGGAAAACTGTTACACCATCAGCAGAGAAACCAACGCTCACTGCTTTTGTTAAATCAGAATCGTATGTTGCCTGGTTGTGGTTAACAGCATTCCAGCTTAATCCCAAGTCAGTTGACTTGAATAAAGTTCCCATGTCTGTTCCTACGAACCAAAGATTGGCGTATGGAGAAAGTGAAACTCCTGACATCGCACCACCACCACCAACACCGCGAGGTGAGTAAGCAACAGTTGTTGTCGGAACTCCTGCTGAAACTGCAAGTGATACGGTGGCTACGTTTGAATCTGCTTTTCCGTCGTTAGCGTTATATGTAAAGCTTGTCGATCCTGAAAAACCTGTAGCAGGAGTATATGTACAGGCCATAACGTTACATGAAATTGTTCCTGATGATGGTTGAGTCACTACACTATAAGTAAGTGGATCATTATTAGCATCTGTCGCAGCAAGAAGATTTAAACTCACTGCTGTGTTGTATGGAACTAAATAACTTTGAACTGCAGAACCGATCACAGGAGCATTGTTAGAAACCGAAAGAACAGAAATTGAAACAGTCGCTGCATTTGAATCAAGGGCCCCGTCGTTAGCGACATATGTGAAGCTTGTTGTTCCAGAGTATCCAGTCGCTGGTGTATAAGTACACGCAGTTCCTGTACATGAAAGAGTTCCTGTTGCAGGTTTTGTTGAAACAAAATAACCAAGTGTAGAACTATCGATATCTGTCGCAGAATTTAAAGTGAAATTAACAGCTGTATTTACCCCTGTCGAAAATGACTGAGCAGTTGTCGGAAGTACCGGAGCATCGTTAACAGCTGCTACGTTAATAGCTACTGTTCCGATGTTTGAATCAAGTGCTCCATCGTTCGCTTTATATGTGAAAGATACTGTACCATTAAAGTTCGCTACTGGTGTATAAACACAAGTACGTGAAGCACCACCATCACAAGTTAATGTACCTGAAGAAGGATTTGTTAATTTTGTGTACGTAAGTGCGTCGCCGTTAGAATCGGTTCCTGCGCCTACATTGAATGTCAGGGCCGTGTCTTCAACACCACCAACAACTTGCGAGCCTACAACAGCAGGAGCAACGTTAGTAGGTGTAGTTTGCGGGTCCAGGCTGATTAACGATAATGCATCAAGATACATAAATGAAGCGGTACCAGTTTCTTTAATTGCATAAATTTCTGCAATAGTTGACCCTGTTGGTACAGTGAAGGTTGTTGAATACTGTTTCCAGTAAGTCGTGCCTACTACCAGTCTGTTTTCCTGTAGTATTCCACCAAGTGCATTTTTAAACCTGATCGACATCATTGATGAGACACCCATTGAGTCGAGCTTTGCATACATACTAAGAGAGTATTTCCCTCCAATCGTAAGCTTGCTCATTACATTCTGAGTGATAGTCCCCTGGCCTGTACCTCCGCGAGCTGAATAGAGTCCACTCTGGGCATTTTTTACTGCCGAGAATGATCCTGATTTTGTCCAGCCGTTAAGCGAGGATTCAAATCCAGGGTTGTTTATCAGGTTGTCCTGCGCAAAAGCAGAGACGGTGGAGAACAGGCATAGTCCCATTAAAATTTTGTTTTTCAATTGCTAGTCCTTGTTAGAAATTAATAAAAAAGAGAGTCGAAAATTGAAAACGATTAAACGTTTTTTAAAAAAATAAGTGCCGTGAAAATAATTTCAGTAGTTAAAAGCCTATCGAACTAAGGGAATTTTTCTTGAGGGGGGAAAACTTTGTAAGACTAAAATGTTTGGAAAATAAAATTCAAGGTAGTTAGAGAAATTGTCGAAAGGAGGATTATTTAGATACCGTTTGATTCGGTCTTATGAATTCGAAAGTATTATTTAGCATTCGAATTTACCAATGAAGTTAAAAGATGAAAAATATCAAGTTGAGCAAGCTCATTGTCAGAGAGAGAAGAGGCTATCTTTTCGCTGCTCTTTGTAGTGCCACTGCTGCACTTATGATTTTTTATAAATTGTTATTGAATGATCTTTACGTGAAGATTTTAGGTTATCCCTGGATGGCGATAGTTTTAGGCTGTCTCATCGTTGGAAATTTAATTCACGGATTTTTTGCATTCAAAAGTTTTCAGTCTATCGATGAAAAATGTACACTGGCCGAAATCAAAAAAATTAAGGTCACATTCTATAAATCACTGATTGTGAATTTTTTATTGCCGTATTTATTCCTGATTATTTTGTTCGTAGCGATTAAAGAATTTGGATTAGCAGTGATTGCACTACTACTTTTTTTACTGATGAGTATGGTCTGTTATGTTTTCGACTTGAGGCCTGTATTATCTATGAGAGAGAAAGAATAGGGCAGTTTTAGAAGGGAAGTTTAAGTCCGATCTGCAGTTCAATCTGCCCGTCCAGTCTCAACTCTGTGACCTTGGGAATGCTGACAATTGAAAGTGCAGGTTTCAGGATAATGGATTCGCTGTTATTTTTTAGTAAATCAAAAACATTTCCATCATCAATACTAAAATCAATACATTTATAATTGCAGTTATTGTTAATTTTTTTATAACTCACCAGCAGGGACTTATTTTTCCCCACTCGATTCATTGTGATATTTCCAAGAAAAGTAAAACTAGCTTTATTATTTACAGAAGCATCAAAGTCTTTGTTGTATTCGAGATAAACTCTTTTTACTCTGACGGATTTTACCACATCAAAATCCAGGTTCATGTCTGGAAGTTCAAGTTCAATCGGATCAATATTTATAGTCTGCGACCCTTTAATTTTTAAAAATAACTTTGCAAGTGTTTTTAAAAAAACGTTGCTTAGTTTTTCAAAACTATTTGGTATATCGGCCGTCTCATAAAGATCCATATCTTTAATATTGTATTTAAGGTTTAAATAAAATACTTCCGGGTCTGTGCTTTGTTCAATTGTTGCTTTTGCAGCTTCCGAGAGCTCTGAGTTACCTGCAGAAAGCGCCGTTGCCATCATGGCCTCGCGCTGTAATTGTGCTAGTGTCTGTATGGGAGCGATAGGAGTAATTGACTCAGACTTTTGAAAACAAGACGTGAGAAACAATATACAACTAAGTATTAAAAAAGAAGAAATTGAATTTTGCATAAGTAACGATCATAGAGGAGATCAGCTTATTTTCAAGCCGGGGATAATCTTTCCTCTAGAGCTAGCAAAAAGAAGTTGAAGGTATTTCCCATGATTTGTATATTGCGGATCAAGTAAAATGCATCGCTCGGGTAATAAATGAAAAAATTCTCACAAAAAATAAAATTCTAATAAAATAGGAAAATATTAATTGTTATTTTTTCCGGCGGTCTAATATGTCTGTTGATCATCAGTCTCCATCTGACTTTCTTTACTCAAGACAAGGGCCATGGCCTCAGCCTTGTCCTGAACATCCTTTTGGTGAATCAGCAGGCGTTATTCATGTTCCAGTCTCAGAAGCACTCGACTGGTGGTTGAGAGTCGGTTCACGTTACGTCACAACTTTATTATATACTCCAGTAGCGTATTTGAGAGGGATCTTAAAACCTGGACTGGCAGAAGTTTCCAATGATGAATTCGTTTCGATGCTTACCAATTCAATGCTATCGAAGTTTGTAAAAAATGTTTTTGATAATAAAGACCGTGAAATTTTCGGGAGTAAACTTGATAAAGAAAATATCTGGATATGTGACTTTGAACCGGTGAGAGTCGTTAAAACTTTTAAAGGAATTTATGCTTCTGCTTCAAAAGTTCTTTTGCTGAAAAAAGGTGATATTTTTTCAGTCATTGAAATTTATATTGATGAAACGAAATCCATTTTTTATCCACATGATGAAGATAACTGGGAGCTGGCAAAATATTTTGTCCTTCAAGGGGGTGCACTTTGTTCAACTCTGGTCATTCATCCACTGCTGCATTTTCCAATGGATTCAGTAAATGCCATTACTAAAACGGCCCTGCCAAAAAACCATATTCTCTTCCAGCTACTGTATCCGCATTTGAGATTTACTTTATATCTTGAAAAAGCAGTACTGACTTTCAAGACTTCACTGCTCATGTCTAAATGGTGGATGCCGTACGCTCCTTACCCCGGGCCATACATTGGTCTTCGCGATTTACTGGTTGAAGGGTATGAAGGAATCGGAACAAACTTTAGTTACCCGCCTTTTGCATACCAGTTTGAACCGGAGTTTATCGTAGGAAAATATGGAGAGTTTCATCAGGCCTACTATCCGGTGTTCAAAAAATTTGTAACGGAAGTTTTAGTTGACCTGACCGGCACAGAAGTTTTTTATCTTTCAAAATGGGCCGATTATGCATCTGCCTGGGTTCCGGGGTTTCCAAAGGGGCCTGAACTCATTCGCGACCGTGAACTACTCATTTCAACCGTTGCTTATTTTCTTTTTGATGTGAGTGTCGGCCATACTGTTGATCACTATAACTTTGGAAAGATGGATATTAGAAAAATCCCGATGAGGATTCGTCATGCTCCTCCGAAGGCCGGCCACAAAATAAAACTCGACCGCAGCAAACTTACAAAATTCTGGGACTTCGGAAAGTATGAAATGGCGAGAAGGTTGTTTTTTCAAGAGACGACTAAAACCAGATTGATCGAAACAGAGTATGATTTCGGAAAACGAAATCATATTCTGCAAAAATTTGTGACAGAATTTAAGAATAATTTGAGAAAGACTGATGAGAAATTAAAAAAGGATAATGCTCAATTCACTCCGGTAGATGATATCGCGGCAAGCATTCAGTTTTAATTATTTTCCCATGAAACGAACTTTTAGAGCTTCATTTGTGTCAACGTCTGTTCCTTCCAGGTCAAGATACTTGCATCCTTTAGGAACGCCTAAAAAGTTTTTTTCTACTGAACAGTAAGTGCGCTTCAAATTTAATTTTTTATATTTTGCAGTAGCACCAAGTTTAATGACTGACTGAATCTGGCATGCACCGTTTACGATAGCACTCTGAACAGTAATCTTGTTATCTTCAAGATCAGTCTTTAATTCACTCAGATCATTAAGCTTTACCTGGAAAGAATTTTTATCATCATTTATACCGGAAAACTTCACTCGGTCTGCCACTTTAGATCTGATCATTGGGTGAACTTCTTTTTTTGTATTTCCGTCCATCAACCAGTAAAAATCTACATATCCATTCTGGTTTTCAACAAACTTACAGTTTTCATCTGTTTGAGTATGAATCAAGAGAATGTTTTCTGAATTCAAACTTTTTTCAAGAGTAAAAAGTTTTCTTTCAATCTTTTCAGAACTCATCGCAGTCTGTGCCATTACTTGTGACATAAGTAGTACAGCTGTTAATAGTTTTGCAACTTTCATATTATACTCCTGAAATCCTATACGTTTGGAAGGGCATTATAGCCGCATTTCGCGGCCGAAACTGAAAGTATGGAAAATTTACATTTAAAAAGTTACTCATAAAAAATTTGCTATAAGCCTCTAATGAAAAGCATGTTTAAATTCATGGTTTTGGGTTACCTGATGTGTATGTCGACAGCACATGCTGCCTTCTCGTGCCCTACGGACAGGGCCGATTACTTCTGCCTGACTCCAGAGATGGCACCAGATTCCATCATCAAAGTTGCAGATTTTTATTTCACTCCAGCGAGAATCATTTCACTTTTTTCACCGGAACTCTCTAAACTAAGCGCTCCAATTTTACTGGAAGTAAACTGGGAAAGCCCATATTTCGGTGCCGGTGTTTCACTTTACAAAGATAATTTTCATCTGATGATTCTTGGAGGGATGGCGAGAATTGATAAAATGACTCCCGATGCTTATGCGGCCATCGTCTGCCATGAGATTGGTCACATGATTGGAGGATTTCCTTTCCAGACAATTCCAGGGGCCGAATGGTCTTCGTCTGAAGGACAGGCAGATCTTTTTGCGGCGAGTGTATGTCTTCCGAAATTATTTCAGTCGCAAGGTGAGTTACTTCAAAAAATTCCAGCAAGAGTTGAACAGGCCGGATTTGAAATGCTGAATGCTTTAAAGGATTATGATTCAAATGAGCCTAATGCAACACTCATCCGTTTTATGCAAACAAAACAAATTGTTCCGAATACATTAATCAATCAATATCCAAATATTCAGTGTCGCTATGAAGCTTTCAGGAATCCATTAAAAAGATCAGAGTGTTGGTTTAATAAATAAATTAATTATTATCTGTAATGTTGAAAAATAAAAATAGCAGGCCCGGATTTCTCCAGGCCTGATAATGGATACCATTTTATTTCTATCCTTATTTTTTACTGGTGTTATTGTTATCCATTGATGAGGAAGATGTTTTATTTGTATTAGATTGTGATTGATTTTGAGATTGAGATGACTGTCCTGTTTTAGGTGCTTCATTGGCCTGTTGTGAAGGTCTATTTTGCCCTTGTTGTTGCCAGCTTTGTCCTTGTTGTTGATCTGCCTGTGGTGTTTGTGTTTGATTAGAAACAGGTTTTTGTCCTTGTGAATTTTTATCTTGCATGGCCATAAATACTCCTTAATGATCAGGCTCAATTGCCTGGATTTGTAAGTATTAAAGAGCAAGTCATATGCCACTATTGTGACTCTCATGTTTCAATGGATTTGCGATGCGAATATATCAATCTTGATTAGTGAATGAGACAAAAAAGTACAATGACTGAGTGAATCCCTAGCATTACGCTTTAGTATAAAACTTCACAAGAAGTTACTTCTGCATCTTGATCAATTCAACCTGCTCGAGTGTCTGTCTAATACCTGAAGCAGCGAAGTACTGCATTGTCAGAAGCATCTCGCGGTTCTTGTCGAGTTTTGGTTTTTGCAATTCAATAACTGCCGTTTTTGCAGTCATGTCAGCAAGTGCAGTGATCAAAGTCACTTCACAGTCTTCCAGTATTTTATGATGACTTGTTAAAAGCGGAAAAAGTTTTTCCTGAAGACCCTGAAGTGACTGGACACTTTTCCAGATAATGGCATCCTCATCTTTCAGTTTTAATTTTAAAAAGTATTCAGCAAAGTTTTCACAACGGTAGGCGAGCGAAAAGTAACTGCATTTTGAACCACGGATTTTTAGCGGCGCTTTCTGGTATTCACGAATATAGGGTTCGAGAGACTGATTTTCCTGGCAATCAATTTCTGCATCTCCACGAGGACGTCCATAGACCTGATTGAGCGGATGAAAATAAAAACGGTCATCCTTAGCTGGAGAATCTTTTCCAAAGGCCAGATCGTCTGAAATATATGTTACGGAGTGAAGTAACCTGTGAAAGCCCGTATAGTCGCTGCCGCTTGGATCAGGAATGACGGGAGTATAGCGTTTTGGATATAAGGAGTTCCAGAATTTTGTTCCGGCATCATTTTCAATTCTCTCAAATTTGTCCATTTTTTCAGGAGCGTAAACGTTGATCACGTCTCCGGGAATGGCCTTTTCTCCAACGTTAAGTTTCCTGCAAAGAGGTGAGTTGTTCATCCAGTACATCATTTCTTCAGGCCAGATAAAGCGGGGCTTTGGATCGAGTTTGTTAAAACTCATCGCTGTTCCCCAGCAGTTTGGTCCGTCATGTACTAGTTTTTTATCTTGAAAATTTTTTGCAAACTCAGGGAGGCAAGTGGAAATGATGAGTTTCACTTTTCCTCTTTTATCGGCCAGGCATTTTGTTGAAAGATTTTTGGGAAAGATAAATTCAGGTTCTGCTTTTTTTTTCCACGTGCAAAGCGCAGCTTCCTGCTTAAGTAGTTTTTCACAGCTG
Source organism: Bacteriovorax sp. (assembly GCA_014378525.1). Lineage (GTDB taxonomy): Bacteria > Bdellovibrionota > Bacteriovoracia > Bacteriovoracales > Bacteriovoracaceae > Bacteriovorax. The sequence continues at coordinate 54,398 of JACMNL010000040.1, read as the reverse complement.
CTTCCAGTAATAATCAGCTCATTTTTTCCACCGACAGAAATACCCAGATCTTCAGCAAAAAGACTTGAAGAGTTCAGGAAAAAAATAGTGAACAGGAAATATTTTATTTTTATATTGAAGCCGTCTGCAAATGTTTATTGATATGAATGGCCGCAGGATTGTATTTAGGAAATGCTTTTATTGAAATCCTGATGTTGTCCCAGATTTTTTCTACCAGGTCGTGGTGCTCCTGATAAAACCTGTAGGAAAAAGCTAGATGAACTTCTGAATTGGAATAACTTTTCGGAAATTTCATGATTCCATCATACCCGTTTTTAGTGATCACTTCATCGGCCTGCTGTTCTTCAATGGCCGCAGCGACGATTCTTCCGAGAATGAGCTTTTTTAAATTTTGCTCGGGAGATGCGACGAGGTCACCTTCGACCTTCACATGATTATCCCTTAAACTCTGTTCAATTTGCAAACCTCTTTGCACTCCAATAGTATTTGTTCCAAGATTTGTGAAAATTTTACCATTCCAGAGGACGTTGTTGCCCTTCATTTTATAGATTTTGTACTGAATCTGGCCAATCGAACGGGAAATATCTTCTACGTGCGCCTTAGTTTGGGGAAAAACCATATAAGTTTTTTTATCTTCAGTGACTCCTGCATAAACAGCATCGGCCCCGCCTTTTTTGATTTTCAACAGGCATCTTGCTCTGGGTGCATAGATAAATTTAAGACTTATATCCAGGTCTTTAACTGAGTTTTTTACAATTTTTTGCCAGATTCCGTTTCCATCAGGTTTGGTATAAATTCCAAAGCCATTATCCAGGGAGCAAATAGTAAGTCCTGTAGTTTTTGCAAAACCGGTTGAGTCTATCACCAGCAGCAATGTGCAAAAAACAATGGCCTTTAGCATAGGTAAAATCCTAGTTAAATAAAGGCTTATTTTGATAAATATCCGGGATAAATACAATCATTTTATAAGGGAATGTAAGATTCAGTTAGATAAATTTGAGAATCAAGATGACTGCAATGACTGAAAGAGACAAAAGTCCGGTCATAAAAAAATAATCGGCCATTCTTTCTATGCGAGGTCTGTTGTCATATGAGCGCATTGCTATATAGGAAAATACACTCGCAACAAAAAACAGTATAATTGGAAGAAGAATACATTCATCCAGCAGTGTACTGTCAGCTTTATCTCCCATCTTTACATAACTTAAAACGAAAAAACATATCCCCAGCAGGTTGGCCGAAGTCGGAAGGATATGATGAGTAAGCGGAGTCTGATTTTCATTTTTCATAATTAATTCTTCTACTTCTGGTTGATATCAATGATGACCTGATAGCCGTTGAAAATTGGAATTCTACTGATAAATGTGATCGTCATATTCGCCCAGCCGGCAGCAGAAATACTCGGGTCATAAATAACTGCTCTATTCCTTACTCATTTGAGACCTTGGCAATAGACCCTGACAAAATTTAATCGCGGTGAACAGCAAATCCACCGAAGGCCTGCTGGACGGGCATGACTGAAATATTATTCACGTTCACGTGCGCAGGTCTTGATACAATCCACTCAATTGTTTCTGCAATATCGTCAGCAGAAAGCGCATGAATGCCTTTATAGACAGCATCGGCCTTTTTTTTGTCACCCAAAAATCTCACTTCAGAAAATTCTGTCTGACACATTCCCGGCTCGACATTAGTCACGCGGATTTTTGTTCCCAGTAAATCAACCCGCAAATTCATGCTGAACTGGTGAACGAAAGCTTTAGTTGCTCCGTAAACATTTCCACCGGCATAGGGAAATTCTCCGGCCACAGAACCTAGATTGATAATCTGTCCGCTATTTTTTTTAACCATTGATGGAAGAATTTTTTGTGTGCAGTAAAGAAGACCATTGATGTTGGTCTGAACCATTGTATCCCAGTCTTCTATCGAAGCTGATTGTGCAGGATTAATTCCTAAAGCGAGTCCTGCATTGTTGATAAGTACATCAATATTTTTCCATTCATCGGGAAGATTATCAATCGCCGTCGCTACATTTCCTCTATCCTGGATATCGAGCTGAAGCGGAAAAAGGTTTGCGCCGTAATCAGCTTTCAGTTTTTCCAGGCGATCCATTCTTCTTCCTGTCGCGATAACTTTATGACCATTATTGATAAATCGCTTAACCATTGCCGCTCCAAATCCCGCTGTCGCTCCAGTAATAAAAATGATCATGTGATATCTCCTGCTTATAAAGGTGCTTCTAATATACTCACTCGTAATAAAATGGTAAACACTGATGCATGACAAATTCATTTAATAAACTTCCTCTAGATCCAAAGATCCTCTCTAACCTTGAAACTCTTGGCTTTCACGCCATGACACCAGTCCAGGAACAGGCACTGCCTCTTATTCTCGAAGGCGTTGACCTGATTGCACAGGCCAAAACAGGAAGCGGAAAAACCGCGGCATTTGGTTTGGGAATTCTCAATAAATTAAACATTGAAAATAAATCTCTTCAATCACTCGTGTTATGTCCAACTCATGAATTAGCAGAACAGGTTGCTGAAGAGATTCGCAGGCTGGCCCGCAATATCCCAAATTGCAAAGTGCTCGTCATCTGTGGCGGTACTTCAGAGTATCAGCAACTGAGTTCGCTGGAACACGGTGTACACATCATCGTCGGAACTCCGGGACGAGTTTTAAAATTTTTAAAAAAAGGTGCAATCAATTTAAGTTCGATTGAATTTCTGGTTCTCGATGAAGCCGATAGAATGCTGGATATGGGATTTCGTGAAGAAATGGAAGCTATTGCATCGTTTGCTCCAAGAGTAAAACAATCTCTGCTTTTTTCTGCAACTTTTCCGGATGAGATTGAAGACTTGAGTCGCGTATTCCAGAAAAATCCAAAACGTTTATCAGTTGATTCAAAACATGAAAAAAATGTCATCAAACAAATTTTTATCGAAGTGGATGAACATAGAGAGAAGCTTGATACTCTCAATCGTTTATTAGGCCATTATAAACCTGAATCGACGATTATTTTCTGTAAAACAAAGCAACTATGCGCTGACGTTGCAAAAGTGCTTGTAAGGCAGGGAATCGCTGCTCTCGCATTCCATGGTGACCTTGATCAGAACGAGCGCACAGTCGTCTTCACAAAATTTTCAAATAAAAGTTGTCTGGTATTAGTGGCAACTGATGTGGCCGCACGAGGATTGGATGTAAAAGATCTGGAGGCCGTAGTGAATTTCGATTTGCCGGCAGATGCAGAAGTTTACACTCATAGAATCGGAAGAACAGCGAGGGCCGGGAAGATAGGTCTGGCATTTTCATTTTTTGTATCTACAGAAAAACATAAACTTCATGACATCGAAATTTACACCGGAAATAAAAATGAATTTTTAAGCGTAGATTCCTTATCGACTTCTGCTCAATTCAATCTAAAAGCTCCCATGAAAACTATGTATATCAATGGCGGAAAAAAAGAAAAAATGAGGGCCGGAGATATTCTGGGCGCTCTGGTTAATGAAGCGGGGATCGCAGCTGCGGATGTTGGCAATATTAATATTTTTGAAAAACAAAGTTATGTAGCAATTAAAGCAAACCTTCTTGAAGGAGCTGTTGCAAAACTTCTCGAAGGTAAAATAAAAGGAAGAAGATTTAAAGTGGGCGAAGCCTGATTATTTTGCAGTTGCGATTGAAAACCCGATTGTTAAGCATTTTGCTTAGCGTCCGGAAATAAAGGCGATCAAACAAATGATAACCAGAAAAGAAATAAAGATTTTAAAGAAACTAATATTCTTTTTTTCCACAATTCCTAAATCTTGCTGCTTTGCTTTAACGGGAGTACCGCCACTGGATCTATAAATGGACATGGCATCCATTTGTGACCAGTCGGGATAGATTTCTACCGGTTCATCACTTTCATTTTTATCAGGATCTTTTATCATAAAATTCCCTCTGAAACTCATCATACACCCACAAATCCAGCTTTCCTAGCATCTGTATATTGTAAAAATTACAGGTGAGGCACACAGTGGATTTCAAACCATTTCGACTGCGATAGATCAAACCTACCTAAAATTTATTTCCAGGAATACCTATGAAAACGTTACCCTTAGTGGTTTCGCTAGTTTTATCTTTTTCAATGAATGCACAGGCGAGTACTAAAAAACCACTGGCGTGGCAGATCAAGAACACGGAATGGACAAAATCCATCGATAAATCTTACGAAGAATTTATTGCTGGAATCGGTAAAGCAAAACAGGCCGGAGTTTGTAATACAGTCAGTGAGTGTATTAAAAGCCCAGTGGCCAATCCAAAATATTATAATTTAAATCCAGAAAATTTGATGGATGTATACTCGGACTGCGCGGATCTTCCTTACGTTTTTAAAGCGTACTTCAGCTGGATGAATGATTTACCATTTACTTTTCCAGTCAATATGATTGCGGCACCTGAAATATCAGCAGGAGCAATTCCTGTTGTAACTAAAAAATGGCACTTCGGAAAAAAAGCTCCTGACATCAGATACAACCGTTATGGAAATATCATCGCAGAAAAAAGATATATTAAAAACGGCGATAATATTAATGAAGTTTTAGTTTCAGTTGTTGAGGCCATCTCGACTGCAACTTTTCGTACTGACGCTTCACTGACTTCAACAGATAAATTATTCAGAGATACATACCCGGTGACAATTTCACGTGCCTCAATTAAGCCCGGAACAGTTTTATACGATCCAAACGGACACGTCGCTGTAGTTTTTGAAGTAACTCCCAATGGAAAAGTACATCTAATTGATGCACATCCTGACAACAGCTTAACCTCAATTACATACGGAGAAAAATTCACACAGACCAATGTTGAAATTGGCGGTGGTTTTTCTAACTGGAGACCTTTCACCGCAGACGGTTCTATCGTTGCGACTCCCAACTCACAACTTCCTGATTACGGTCTTGAGCAGTTCGACAGGAAAAAAGATTTTGTTGTGAATGGTGCGACTATGGATTTTCACGAATACGTAAGAAATAAATTATCACTAGGGACTCTTACTTATCATCCGGTTGAAGAGTTAACTGAATTGATGAGCGAGCTTTGCCATGATGTTAAAGAAAGAGGGATGTCAGTTGCACTTGCCATAAATGCAGGAATCGCGGGACAAAATCATCCTGATAAACTTCCGGCCAACATCTATGGAACAGACGGAGACTGGGAAAATTTCTCAACTCCATCAAGAGATGCAAGACTAAAAGCTTCGATCCGTGAAGGACGCGCTTTGATGACAAAAATGATTCAGGGAGAGAAGACTAAAAATCCTGCCATAGTTTATGAAGGACTTGATATCGTCAGTGATTTGAAAGCTACTTATGCAGAGTCTTCAACGAAATGTGCAGTCGATGTAAAAAAATCAAACGGCCAGATACAGTCATTAACACTTGATACAGTCTTAAAAAGTATTTATAAACTTTCATTCGATCCATATCACTGTGCAGAACTTCGCTGGGGAATGATGGACCTGGAAAGTTTAAAATCGTGCAACTCATCTAAAGAAAAAATGGAATGGTATCAGGCAGAACAAGGGCTTAGAAATCTGATCGATCGCGATTATTCTGCAAAAATGGACTACTCACTGAAAGAATTACCCACGACTCCTTTTGCTAAACTAAAAGATGAGCAGATCTCCATTGAAGACGCTTTAAGTTATTAGTCAGATCAATAATCTTCGTGATAATAATACGGCATGAACTATTTCGATCATGCCGCCTCTTCAACCATTTATCCGGAAGTCCTCGACGTCTTAACACAGACGATGAAGGACGATTTTGCCAATCCAAGTGCACAACACATTCTGGGACAAAATCTTCAGGAGATAATCGAAATCTTTCGTGAAGATTTTTTAAAGGCCATCGGCGCAAACAAAAATGATTCGTTTATTTTTACTTCTTCTGCCACAGAATCCAACAACACTGTTATCCGCGGACTTTCTTTAATCGCAGGTGATGTGGTTCTTTATTCAAAAGCAGACCACCCTAGTGTAACTGTGCCGGTTGAATTTCTGGCAGAGCAGTTTAACGTCACTTTAAAAGAAATTATACTTGATACAAATGCGACCATTGATATTGAAAAATTTTCTTCATTTCTTAACGAAAATGTAAAACTGGTTGTCCTTACACATGTAAATAATCAAAGTGGTGTTGTTTCAGACATTGAAGCGCTTGCAAAAATAGTTAAGGAAAAAACGAAGGCCCATGTTCATGTCGATGCTGTTCAGTCTTTTACTAAAATAAATTTTAAACTTAGTTCAGATATTGATTCAATGAGTTTCACATCTCATAAAATCGGTGGACCTAAGGGGATTGCAGGATTATTTCTAAAGCATAATCATAAAGTGCAGCCGTTGCTGCTTGGTGGGTCCCATGAAAATGGAATGCGCTCGAGTACTTTGTCATACCCTTTGATTGCGGGTTTTCATAAGGCCATGAAAATCACTATGGAGAATTCTACACAAAGTTTTTCAAAGGCATCACAGTTAAGCGAAATGATTATGGCGAAACTTTCTCAGATGATTTCAACGATCCAGTTTCCTTTTAAATCGACATCTCCCTTTATCGTTTCATTCGTTCTTCCCGGTATTTCATCTGATATTATTTTACGTCATCTCGAAACCAAAGAAGTTTATATTGCTTCCAGTTCTGCCTGTTCTTCAAAAATACCCGGATTCAATCCATCTTTATTTGCTATGAATATTCCGGAAAAGTTTCATAAAAATTTTCTGCGTATTTCTCTTGGAAGTCTTACAACTGAAAAAGAAGTGGAAGCTCTGATCAGGGAATTCCTCGATGTCTGGGATAACTTAAAACACATGAGAGGCAGATAGAATGTTCTCTCATCTTGTAATATCTATTGATGAACTCTGGCTCAAGGGAAAAAACCGCAAGGATTATCTGCGCTCAGCTGTCGATCATGTCGCCGCGGTTTTTAAAGTTTATCACCCTGACAAGTTCACCTTTAAAATTCAGTCTGAAAGGTTGTACTACAGTTCTAAAACACTATTCAGTGAAGAGCTTATCAAGGCCCTTACCTGTGTTCCAGGGCTTGCATACATCTCTCCCTGTAAAATGCTCGAGCGACTTCCTGATGAAAACCTGGAAAATGTTTACGAAGAAATTGTTAATGGTCTTTCAATCATGGACAAAAAATCTATCGTCTTTCGCGCGATGGTTAAACGGGTTGATAAAAATTTTTCTCAGACCTCTGTATTCATCGGACGTGAAATCGGTCACAGAGTTATTACAAGATACCCATTGGCAAAAGTTGATTTGAAACACGCCGAGCTTGTTATTGATGTACGTATTCTTCCTAAACATATTTCTATCTCTACTGAAACCCGAAAGGGAATGGGCGGACTTCCATGGGGAAGCACTGGCAGTGCTGTCACAATGCTCTCTGGTGGATTTGATTCTCCTGTCGCTAGTTTTTTGATGGCGAAGAGAGGGGTAAAACAGTCATTTGTTTTTTTCCACGCTTATCCATTTGTCGGAAGGGAAGTCGTCACAAAAATAAAAAACCTGACTAAAGAACTGGCAAAATTCCAGCGTCAGACTCATCTGTATATAGTTCCATTTGGTGACATTCAAAATCTGATCAGCAAACAGTGCAGGGAAGAATACAGGACACTTGTTTTCCGCCGTTACATGATTGAGATTTCCAACCTGATATGCGACAAAGTGAAGGCCGACTCAGTCATCACCGGAGACTGCATAGGACAGGTTTCAAGCCAGACCATGCATAACCTGCACCTGATGGACCTGGTGTCTAAAAGAATGATTCTGAGACCGCTGGTGGGTTACAATAAACTCGAAATTTTGAACACTGCAACTGCGATAGGCACTCATGATATTTCCATTATTCCACACGACGATGCCTGCTCATTATTTGCTTCAAAAAATCCCATCATCAATCCCAACATGGAATACTGGCAGAACTGGGATAAGGATTTTGATATCAGTGCTGAGCTTGCGGCCGCACTGGAAAAAACAGAAGTATTCTCGATTAATCTTCAAGGCGAATTTTACAAAAAAGAATACTTTTCATTTGATGCCTGAGTTTACTGCTAAGACTCTTAAAAGTGGCTATTCAAGGTGGAGATAAAGATGCATAATGGATCAATGAAAAAAGCAATCTTTCTTGACCGCGACGGTGTTTTAAATAAACTGATAATCAGAGACGGAAAAGCTCAGGCGCCATATACGATTGAAGAATTCGCTCTTTATCCAGGTGTTGCTGAAGCACTTAAAGTCATCAAGGAAAAAGGATTTCTGGCCATAGTTGTGACGAACCAGCCTGACGTTGCCCGTGGATGGGTAAAAAAAGAAAGTGTTGAGATGATCAACTTCAAAATTAAAGAACTGCTTCCAGTTGATGATATTAAAATTTGTTACCACACCAACAGTGATAATTGTCTTTGTAGAAAACCAATGCCGGGAATGCTGACAGAAGCGGCCGGGCAGTGGGACATCGATCTCGCTCAGTCCTTCATGATTGGCGATAGATACGGTGACGTTGCTGCCGGAGTTAAAGCTGGATGTAAAACGATTCTTGTAGGCGAGGGGGATCAGCAGGGAGAGCATCCCACACCAGATTACAGAGCAGAATTTCTTATCGATGCCGTGAAATTTATCTAGATTAAATCCCGCTCATATATTGAATAACCAAGATAGCGTTTAACTTTCTCATTGGAAAGTTTTCCCATCGTAGGTTGCGTTCTTCCCAGTCGCTCGGACTCTTCACCAAAATATTTTGTTTCAATGTTTTTCCAGCCTGCTTCTTTGAAAAATTCAAACCAGTTTGAAGGATAAAATAAAAAAGGAGCATTCTCCATTTGTTTTAATCTTTTAGGTGTCCTTAGAAATTCGAGGATTTCTGGAGAATAGTATTCCGTAATCCAGTAGCGAAAATTTTTATAAGAGTGAAGTGAGCCAGCGAGTGACTTTGCATCAGTGTTTGATAAATAGGGAATAACTCCTTCAGTGAGTACCAATACATTTTTTGATTCGTATGAAATCTTTTTCAAAAAATTATCCCGATCTTCTGCCACTGATAGATCAAGACTTATTCTTTCCAGTTTGCATTTAGGTTTTTCATTTTTTAATTTTTCGTTTTTATGCTCAATGATTTTCTGAAAATCCACTTCAATCCATCTGAGATTTTCCGGCAGATCGAGGCGATAAGGACGAGTGTCGAGGCCGGCGCCCAGATTTAAAACAGTATCAATGTCTTTTGGAATGAGATTCTTAAAAAAATTGTCAATGATATAAGTTCGGATGACTACCGACCATGCCGTGTACCTTGAGCCCTGAGTTCTCGCTGCAATTGAGTGACCGTGATCGCCGATAAGCAGAGATGCAAATGAATCCTTGAAGAGAGCATCTTTTCTTTCTGCTTCTTCTGCACGATAAGCAGCAACCCATAAGGCCGTATCAGTGACGTCATTAATTTCAGAGTGGTGAGAATTCATGGAGATTAATATAGAATGTTTTGTCTGATAAATCCAAAAGGTTTTCTAATAAGCTTTGGCAGACGAAGCAGAGAGTTGAATCCGCGTTTTTTTATCACGCAGAGAATCGTTAGTGAACCCAAAACGAAAAATCCACCAAAGAACATTTCTATGTAGGCGTTGGTATGAAGTAATTTACCAATATAAAATCCCCACGGGTGGAGCAGGTAGAACCAATATGTAACTTCACCAAGAAATTCCGTCTGAAAATGAAATTTTGAGGTCGCGATATAACTCTGACCGAAGGCCCCTAGTTGAACAATCAGAAGTCCGATTAAAGTTGAATGCAAGGCAAAGCCAAAAGTGTTGCGCACAGGTAAGGATAACTCGCTCATCGAAGCTATGGCGACAATCACTGGAATAAAAGTCCATTTGTGCTTTCTAACTGTCTCTCTTACCTTCTGGAAAATCCGGTGATTGATGTTAATCGCGAAGATGGCACCTATTAAAAAAGAATCCAGTCTTGTTTCAAGTGAATTGTAAATGTATGCATTTGCTTCAGGATGCGTGAATACCAGGAAGGTTCTATAAAAAATTACGGCTGCTATTATAAGTGAAAGAGATAAGCTCATGTTAAAAACAGTTTTTGTTCTTCTTGCAAGGAATACAAAAAGCAGAGGCCAGAAAAGATAAAACTGGATCATCATTGAGACGGTCCAGAAATGTGAGAAGCCCGTATTGGGATGGCCATTAAAAGCGTTGTAGTAATTTCCAGCAAAAAATAAGTTTGAAATGACTTGAGAATAATTAATTGAGCTGTTAAAAATCCATTTAATAAAAACGTTGATGAAAATGGCAGTATAAAAAGCAGGAATAATTTTTGTTAATCGTTTTTTTAAAAACATTTTTATCTGAAGAGATCTGGATTTTGTCCACTCCATGATAAAAAATCTAGTGAAAGTGAAACCTGTCAGGACTAGAAAAAATACAGAGCCATGTCCACTAGCTAAACCGAGTTTACTGTGGCCAGTGTACACCATGAAAACAGCAAAAAGCCGGAGCCAAGGCATAGCGGCCGGAATCATTAATGACTGTTTTTCATCACTGGTTTTAAACATGGGAGAATCTAAATGCTTTACATTGGTGCGTCTACAGATTTTGGCAATAAAAAAATTTTACATGTTTGAGTCGATCTAAGGTTATGATATTTCTTAACTAGTTAGGATTACATCTAATTTTAGAAAACCTCGGTGCAGTCTTAAGGTACTGCACCTGAAGTTGAATTACATATTAAATTGCATTGAAAGCATCGCTGTTACACCAATTTTACATTCAAGTGTTGGAGCTTCTGATGGATCTGATTCTTCAAGAATCGCTGACATTAAGTCACTCGACTTCATAACTTTTAAACATTTTTCTTCGCTAACGTTGTAACGTTTAGTTGCGATTTCACACACACTATTTCCATCACCGATTGAAAGTGTTTCGATATAAAGAATTCTTTTAATAAGATTTTTTTTCATTTCAACACTGTCTTTTGAATCAAGGATTTTCTGGATGCCTTCAGTTCCTGCTGAGTTTAGAAGAACAACATTGGGAACTAATTTTCCTTCAACAATACAATCTTGAATAGTTGCGGAAAATGCATTTACAGAAAGAAGTAACATTGCAGTTGTCATTAATACTTTCATTGAGTGCTCCTGAGAATTAATTTTCATAATCATATCGTTCATAGGGGCACTTTGATGGAACCTTTACTTTTTTATAGGGAGGTGTTTAAAAACCGGACAGTTTACCTATGTATAAGCCTTGATTTTTCCGATAAATCTTATAAGCTTATTTCATGGTAGAAAATGTCAGTCTGAATTCCGATCAATTTTTAGGTACGCCACTCTCGAAAATCCCCTGTAATGGTGAGTTGAGTGCGGACGTATACGTTAAGATCGGCGACAAGTTTATCAAGTTCAAGGAAAAAGGGGATGTCATTCCCGAAGAAAAATACAACTACTTTATCTCGATGAACGTTAAAGAACTTTTCGTTGCCAAAGAAGAACTTTCTGCTTTTGATGAATTTGTAGAAGCACAAAAACAAGCAGAGATAGATTCAGTTGTTGCTGAAGTAGGCGAAGAAAATCGCGATATGGTTGTTCAACAGGCAGAGATTAAAGAGACGGTCTATGAAGTATTCATGGACGAAGAACTTTCGAGCGAGACTGTTGATATACTAAAAGAGCAGGTACAGTCTTTCATTGAAATAATTAAAGATAAAAATCCATCCGCAGATATTTTCGCAAAAATTTCCAGCATTAATAACACGATTGCCGAGCATTCGATGAATGTAGCAAATCTTTCGCTGCTGTTTGGAATGGCGACAGGTCAGACGCACCAGCTGGTTCTGGAAAATTTATACATGGGCGCTCTCTTTCATGATTACGGAAAAGCAAAAATACCTGCTGCAATTATGGATAAACCAAAATCCGTTGCTTATACTAAGGCCATTACCGAGCATCCACAGGCCGGTGTTGAAATGCTGAAAAAAAATCCGCAGATCAACAAGCAGGTTTTATCAATCGTAGCTGAACACCATGAGCAGTATGCCGGTGTAGGATTCCCGAAAGGGATGACGCGAGATGCGATTTACGGACTTACTAAAATTGTTTCAATCGCCAACATTTTTGATAATGTTTGTATGGAAAACCGCCGCGATAAAGCGAAGATGTATAAAACGGCCATTAAAGTTTTAGAGTACGATAAAGGTAAGCAGTTTGATCCTGAACTACTTCCAAGAATTCTTGATGCTGTAAAATTAGGTTTCGGAAACTATCAGAGAGAACGAGCGATTAAAACAGCTGAGTAAAATTGCCTCAGCAATCTAGAAAAATCGCGTTATTTAACAATTAAATTCAGGCCTATGGTTTGCAAAGTTTATTAAGAACCTGGAGGTTTGAAATGAAATTTAGATCAATGTTACTAATGACTTTAGTTTTAACTGCAGCATGTACAAAACATGAGACACCAACAGCTGATGGCACACCTGCGACGACAAGTGAAAAAGAAGGGGGCTCCGCAGGCACAGGCAGTACTGGATCACTTGGAAGTGAAAACCCTGCTGGAGCAGATACAAGCACTCAAAAATAGTTTTTAGCAGTACAACTGATGAGACTCTTCTATTTCTGAAAGCTGTCCGAAATATTGAACAAGTGGTTTAACTTCAAGTGAGTCCACAAGTCTCAAAACTTTTGCACCATCTGTTTTAGATTTATTGAAGTCAATGAAGACAGTACCCACGACTTCACGCTTTAAAATATTGACTGCTTCACTTAGAGTTGCAACCAGAACATCAAAGCCTCTTTGAGATAGCTTTTCATCAGCTATTTCTAAAAAAGTCAGATCATCATCCGCTACCAAAATTTTTAGATTTTTAGATTCATTCATTAAACAATCCTGTGTTCAAATAATGCAGTTTAAATACATTTACTTGTTTAATGTTAAATAAAATTTATACGTATACGCAAGTCTTTTAAAAGATAAAATTGACCGATGCTCGCAGTCGGCCGTTGAGTCAGTTATTTAATAATGTAAGTGCCCCTAACTGACGATAGGACTGCATAGGTATATTGAGGGTTTGTGCATGAAATTTATTATTCTATTAGTAGCACTTACATTAAGCAGCAGTTGCTCTTTTTTCTCCGGGGCGAGATCTACGGCCTCTGCAGAAAATCAATGTGTCGCATTGCCTCCGGCCAGTGGATTTAATATTCAAAATGTCTGCGTTGGTGAGAGCTCATACATCAGTAAAACCAAGACAAGCGGAAAAATCATTGAGATCGATATTTCAGGAATGGAAGACGATAAAGCAGAAACTATATTTTTCCTGGTTCAGGATAAGGCCGGACATAAAATCAGAATGACGGGTAAAGATATTATTCTGAATAAAAAAGGACTGTGTCTGAGCAATCCTGAAGAAGAAGAAGATCTTTGCGTCGGTGACAGGTTCAATGCACTTAATGATGGAAATAATAGATTTGTGCTGGGCTTTTCAATGTCGACAATTTCAGATCAATACATCAATGCATTCACAGTTAGTACAATCGACAATACAATACGCGCAGAAACGACGTGGGATGTTTTTTCTTCAATCACAGCAACGAAGACTGGAATGATTGAAGATGTGGCCTCATGTCGTGAATCACTTCTGGTAAAGACAGACAACGGTCTGATTAAATGTGCAAAAAAAGAGCTGATTAAAAAAATGGATCAGGTCTGCGATGTTTTCCGTCACGGAAACGGGAGAGTTGTTGCTGATATCGAAACAAAAAAGATCAAAACAGAATGTACAAAAGATTATTCAATGTTCGGAACATCTACAAAAACATGTACTGCCCAGTTGATTGCAAAATGTGAGAAGACTACGAGTAGTGACGGACTCGTTATTGTTCAGCCGCAAACGGATCTTGAAGCATTTCAATCTGAATCTAAGTAGCCACGACCGGCAATTTTTTCCTTGAATTTTATTGAAGAATTTTTAGAGAGTGTGGAAAAAAAGTATTGTGACTTTTTTTGCTGGTGCCCTCGGTGACATTTAAACTCCACTTTTACAAAATAATTTTTTTTGAATTTATATTTATAAGAATCAAAATGTAACTGATCATTCTATTTTTTAAATTTAGACTCTATGTATTTTGGGTTTCTTAACGCTCTTTATAGTTATTGGCACGTTAACTGCTCTTAGAAAAGTACAAGTTCAATATGATCAATATGATCATAAACATTTTTTACAAGGGGTCCACGGATGGAGCTTACTAAAAAACCTGCACGTTCTGTGCTTGCATTTTTACTTTTACTTTTAATATTAACTCTAACTTCTTGTGATTCTACTTCTACTTCTGCATCAGGCACAGCTGCTAGTAGTGAAGTCTCACAAACTGGAGAACAGGATACAACCTCAGGATCATCAACTGATTCATCATCTGGTGCAAGTGGTGGATCTTCTCAGGCGGCCGGTTATTATACAGACCAGGTAAAATCTATTGCAGCATCATCAACGTGTGCGAGTTATTCTTTTTCCAGCAGAGGTCGAGCTCCAGCTGCTTACATTAAAGGAATGGCCCTGACATTTGCACGCAGTTTCTGCAGATTAAAAACAACAGCAGCAGCGCCGACTAATCTTGTTGTGCTGTTAAGTGGTGCGGCCGGAAGTTCATCAACTGATGCTCTCGGATTGTACTCATCAAAATTTTCTGGTTTATCAATGGATGTGATTAATGCAGGAGAAAATCCACTGCGTTCACTTTACACACTGGGAATTGGTCTCGGTATGAGAGAGAGTTCAGGAAAATACTGTGAAGGACGTGATATGTCGGCCTCAAATACTTCTGCAAGTACTGCTGAAGCGGGAATGTTCCAGACAAGTTATGACTCCATGGGTGCCAATGCTGAATTAAGCAATCTTTATGCTGAATACAAAGCGAATCCATTAAAATGCTCTCTCGATGTTTTTTCTGCTGGTGTCTCTTGCAGTTCATCGACCATCTATGGCTCCGGCGAAGGTGCTACTTATCAGGCGATGAATAAATCGTGTCCCGCTTTCGCTGCAGAGTACGCGATGCTTATGTTGCGTGTACGCCGCAATCACTACGGTCCTATCAACAGACAGGAAGCAGAAGTAGTACCAGTATGTAATCAAATGTTACAGAGTGTTCAGGACTTCGTTGAGCAGGATCTCAATGCTTGTGATGAATTGATGTAGCAATAAAGGCGGCCTTATAAAGCCGCCTTTTAAGTTTATGCTCATTTTTTATAAAACAGTTCCCTTCAGAATAAATGCAGCAATTGAAAAATAAATAATCAATCCGGTAACGTCGACAATCGTCGCCACCAGTGGTGCTGATGAAGTCGCAGGGTCCAGTTTTAATTTTTTAAGCAATATAGGAATCATTGATCCACTCAATGTTCCCCACATAACAATTCCAATCAGCGAAAAGAAAATTGTCAGTGCAATTAAAAACCAGTGTGGGCCGTAATTAAACCAGTGCATGTTTTGCCAGATTGAAATTCTGATGAATCCAATAGTCCCGAGAAGAAGTCCTAACGTCAGACCTGATAAAATTTCCCTTCTCATAACAAACCACCAGTCTTTAATCGTGAGTTCGTTCAAGGCCATCGCTCTGATGATTAAAGTTGCCGCCTGAGAACCACTATTACCTCCACTGGAGATAATTAGCGGGACAAAAAGCGCGAGAACAACGGCCTTTGAAATTTCAGCATCAAAATACCCCATCGCTGTGGCCGTCAGCATTTCACCGACAAATAAAACGATAAGCCACGTAGCTCTTTTTTTAATCAGGGAGAAAAAACCGGTCTTCACGTATGGAAAGTCGAGTCCTTCAACCCCCCCGAAGTTTTGAATTTCTTTTGTATCTTTTTGTTCCGCGATATCCAGCACGTCATCGATCGTTAAAACGCCTAGTAGAACTCTTTCTTCATTTGTCACCGGTAATACCGTGCGGTCGTATTCCTTGAATTTTGCTATCGCAATATCTTTTGTATCCGACATTTTAAGTGAGATAAAATGCCCGTCTAAGATTTCCGAAACTTTTTTCTCAGGATCATTTAAAACAAATCTTCTTACAGGAATGTCATCGAGAAGTTTTTCATCTTCGCTGACAACGTAAATAACGTTTGCGGCTTCAGAGTCTTTATGGTTTTTTCTCAGGTGAACCATGGCCTCTGCAATCGTAACATCGGGACTAATCGTCGCAAAGTCTGTGTTAAGTAATCTTGCAACACTATTTTCCGGGTAACCAAAAATGTCATGAACTTCATCTTTATTTTCCGGGTTTAACATCGCAACGAAAGTCGAGCGGTCAACACCACTGAACGTTGACAGTAAGGCCACACGGTCATCGGATGTCATTTCATTTAAAATAATTCCTGCTTTCTGCTTTTCCAGCGTATGAACAATTTCTTTTTGAAGAATCAGGTCCAGATAGGGAAGAACTTTTATCTGTGTATGATGAGGTAATGAACAAAATGCCTGAGCTGCATTAGTCTTGGGAACAGACTCAAGGACTTTCGCCACATCGTTAGGGTGAACATTTTTTTTTGTGTGCCCGTAAGAAATCAGCGCGCTGAAATCTCCATGCAAAACTTTTTTCGTAATTTCTTTTAAATTGATCATAGGTTAATGATCGATAACCTATGATCCTATGTCAAAAAAATTAGTTAAATGCCTTGATTGTTGCCGCAATCCAGTCTTTATAGAATAGAGCGTTGGTATACACACCGACTTCATTGCAAAGTCCTGAACCTCTGCTGGTTACACCAAACAGAAAAAAATCGCCGTTTTTCTCGATATAAGCAGGACCTCCGGAGTCACCGCTGCATGTGCCGGACTTCGTCTCATTCAGGTTGATCTCTGTTTCATGAATAAAGTTGATCGGAGCTTTAGTCGTGCGAAGAATTCCATCTCCACTCATTTGAACTTTAAAACAATGTGCGTGTTTTCCATTGGCCTCATCTTGGCAAGTTACTTCACCAGATTGAATTGCATCTTCCAGGTTTGGAAATTTTTTAATATTTACTTCTTTAGATGTATCAACATCGTCTACACCATAACCTGCTACAGTAACCACCGTACCAATTTTAAGAGAGCTGTCATCAGCTAAAAATGTAGCTGGAGCGTACCCCTCAGGCACATTTCCTTTGAATTTAATAAGCATGATATCGCCAGTGTCGATTTCACGTGTTTCGTCTTTTGGATTCCATGATGAGCTAACTTTAAAATCTACTGCCTGAAGAATATGCTCATCTTTCACATCTGGTTCAAGTGAGCCCATGATGTTATCGATGTCAGTTCCAAAAATAATTTTTACATTTGAGATGCGGTCTGGAGCACAGTGAGCAGCAGTCAGAATAATGTTTGGTGCAATCAGGGATCCTGTGCACAGGTATTGTGATTTAGTATTTAAAACGGCCACAATACTTTTATTGATGGCATCGTTTTCTTTTACGTTTGATCCGTTGATGATTGAAGAATTTTTAACATTGTTAGTTGGTGATGTATTTTTTGGTGCACATGAAACAACAGAAATAAGAGTTAAGCAGATCAGTAAATTACGCATATTTTTTCCCTTTTTTGTGAAGGGCGTTTATATGGGGGAGAAGGTTCAAAGGCAAGATATTGTTGTCAGGATTTGGTGAAGAGTTATCATAATTTTATACTTGTGCTCCGTGACATTTGTCACGGAGCTATTTAGGACTACGCCTGATGAATTATTCGATTGAGAACATGTTAAATTTTGGATTGTAAACAAGTACACCAGAAACTGCATCACCGTTTTGAAGAGTTAAAATTCCCTGAACCCAGATTCTTGCTTTTAAAGCAGTGGCCTCATCTAGAGGGCAAAGCTGGTTAGCCTGGTAATGAGTGAATTCACCAACACCAAAAGTTGTGTGTTCAACGTTTCCCGCTTCAGCATATGAAAGATCTACGTTCTGAGCTTTACCTATAAATTGCGCTTCGAAGTTTCCATTACAAGCTTTTGGAGCGTCACATCTCTTAGCTGCATTGATGGCATCGATATGTCCCATCATTTCCGGAATTGTTAACATAATATCGATGTCTGTTGAAGAAAGGTTGTAGTAGATGTCGTTGTTGATAGCTTGAAGAGAGTCAGCAATACATTGATAGTCATGGTCTGCAGCTTTAACAGATACTGAAGATAATCCTAAAAGAAAAACAGCTACGATAATTGATTTCATAATGACTCCTTTTGATTTTTGTATTTAATAACATCATTCTTCATACTTTCAAAGTCAGGAATTGGTTAGTGTAAAAAAACTATTGTAATTTTAAAAGTTACATTATAACCTGAATTTCTAATGTAATTATGGAAGTTACAAAATGCTCGATTCACATTTCGATACCACATTAAAGATCATGATCAATCTTGCTGTAAAAAAGGAAGAGGAGCAGAGTTCTGAATCACTGGCAAAAAGCCTGGGAACCAATCCTGCTTTTATCAGAAAGATCATGGCCAAACTCGCTCGTGCAGGTCTGATCCAAACCAAAAGAGGCCAGGCCGGTGGAGTCAGTCTGCTAAAAAATCCCAAGGACATCAGTCTTAAGGAAATATATCTGGTGGCCAATGACCGCGTGGCCGGAAACGTTGAAAAGAAAATAAAATCAAACTGTGACGTCAGCTGTACGGCGCAGGGAATACTCTTAAAATTGTCCTCGAGACTTGAGTCTGCTCATTTATTAATCCTGAGCAGGATTAAACTATCTCATCTAACTAAAGATATAAAATATGAAAAATAATAATAAAGCTTTCTTTTTAAAACTGCTTAGTTTAAGCCGCGAAGAATGGCCTCTTCTTATAAAGGGAATGATTTTTCTTTTAATCAGTAGTGCTGCGCTGATGGTTTATCCTCAATACATCAAGGCGATCATTGATAATGCGCTTAAAACGAAGGATATCAATTCACTGAACTACGCTGCCCTTATTGCTTTAGGAGTATTTGTTATCCAGGGAATTTCTTCCAGTTTTCGTTATTACTATTTCACACTGGCCGGTGAAAAAACAGTTAAACGTTTAAGAGCAAAATTATTTTCACAAATTATTTCCCAGGAGATGCCTTTTTTTGATTTTTCAAAAACTGGTGAACTTTTAGGCAGGCTTTCTTCTGATACAGCGGTTTTGCAAAATGCATTGAGTGTAAATATTTCGATGTTGATCAGAAATCTTGTACAGACCATCGGAGGAGTCATTCTACTTTTCATCACATCGACAAAATTGACCATTTTTATTTTACTGATTGTTCCACCGATCGCTTATCTGGTGGCGGTCTTCGGAAAAAAAGTTAAGTCGATCTCAAAATCCACTCAGGATGCACTTGCTGTTTCTTCAGGAGTTGCTGAAGAAAGCATTTCCGGTGTTCGCACCGTAAAGGCCTTTGCCCAGGAAAAATGGGAAAGCGATAGATACGATAATCAACTGCAAAAATCATTTAATTTATCTGTGGCGAGAATTTCTGTCGTTTCAAAATTTACCGGGGCAGTTTCTATACTCGGATTTGTTGCAGTTGTCTTTATAGTCTGGTTAGGCGGGCGATTTGTAATAAGTGGTGAGATGAGTATCGGAACTCTGACTTCGTACATTTTATATGTCATGACAGTGGCCTTTTCAGCTGGTCTTCTAGGCAGTTTATATACTGATTTTATGTCGGCATTTGGTGCAGGTCACAGGATCTTTGAACTATTAGATACAGCAACAGTGAATGAAGAAAATTTTCATAAACCACTTAAAAATATTTCGCGCGGGTTAATTGAAATTGAAAATGCAGAATTTTCATATCCGGCCAGAAGTGATGTGCTAGTTTTGAAAAAACTTTCGATGAAGATAGAGGCGAATGAAACCATTGCTATCGTAGGTTCATCAGGAGCGGGGAAGTCAACAATCGCCCAGCTGTTGATGCGTTTTTATGATTTAAACAGCGGAAAGATATTAATCGATGGACTTGATATCAAAGATTACGATTTGTATGCACTAAGAAATCAGGTGGGGATTGTTTCTCAGGAGCCGATTCTTATTTCAGAGTCTATCGAAGACAATATTAGATATGGAAAACCGAATGCAACTCTGGAAGAAGTCCAGTCAGCAGCAAGACTTGCTTATGCTCATGATTTCATCACAGCTTTTCCTGACGGATATCAGACACTGGTAGGAGAAAAAGGTGTACAGTTATCAGGGGGACAAAAGCAAAGAGTGGCAATTGCCCGTGCCGTTTTAAAAGATCCAAAAATTCTGATTCTTGATGAAGCGACGAGTGCTCTTGATAGCGAGAGTGAAGCTCTGGTTCAGGCCGCACTGGAAAACCTGCAAAAAAGCCGTACGACTCTTATCATTGCCCACAGGCTTTCTACTGTGAAAAAGGCAGATAAAATATTCGTCATGGACCACGGACAGATTGTGCAGGCCGGATCCCACGGTGAACTTATTTTAAACAATGACGGATTTTACAAAAAATTAATTGAGAAACAATTTAATAACTAAATGGAGATTTT
Organism: Bacteriovorax sp.; assembly: GCA_014378525.1. Taxonomy (GTDB): domain Bacteria; phylum Bdellovibrionota; class Bacteriovoracia; order Bacteriovoracales; family Bacteriovoracaceae; genus Bacteriovorax. The sequence goes on along the minus strand of JACMNL010000040.1, from coordinate 33,852 downwards.
ATGAATCGCAAAATTTTACCAGAAACTCAAATTCACCCGGACGCTTTAAAATTTATGGCCCAAAATAATTCAGATGTTGTTTCTGAAGTTATCAGTGCTGTTGAAAAAAATAAAATTGTTGTGGTCGGCATGGGACAAAACCCTGTCGTTAAAAAAGCGCGCAAGGTTCTTGAAGAATCAAACATGGAATATAAATATTTATCTTACGGTAACTATTTTTCTAAATGGAAGCAGCGTCTTGCGATTAAACTCTGGAGCGGGTGGCCTACATACCCTCAGGTTTTCATCGATGGAAAACTTATCGGTGGTGCTGATGACCTGATTAAATTTCTGGGAAAATAATCAGAATTTAAAATCCTGTTCTATTTTATTTTTCAGCTTGTAAATTCTGGCGGGAGTGATGAAGATCCTTCCGCCATTGGATTGAAACTGTGGATCGGCGCGGTTGATTTTGATGGCAAGTGCTTTTAACAGAGGCATTTTTGCAAGATCCAGAATAGTTTTTGTACCGCTATGATTTTCGTGACTGGTGCTCATCGACCATTCGCCATTAGCTGCCTTCGTGAGCATATAAGTTTCTTCTGTACGATACCTGTCTCTCTCGAGACCCTTACTTGTTATTTCATCACATAATTTTTGATAGACCGCTAATTTGGTTTTTTTCTCTTCTACCAGCACTGATGTTTCTGTTCCTTTTTTTATTTTTGTGACGACACTTTCAGTGATAAAAATCCTGCCGCCTTTTTTCTTAATTTCTGAATCGAGTTCATCAATCAGGTCAGTGAGTTTTTTTAAAACCGGCATGAGAGTAAAGTCGAGTGGAGTCTGCACTGGATTATCATGAAGCGAGAGCTTCGTAATTTTCAACCACTGGCCGCTCTGCTGCTTGATTATGTTGTAACTTTCTTTTTGAGTACGGGGGTCAATGTCTATTGAAAAACCCTGCGCCTTAAATTCAGAGCAGACTTCAAGACAGAGCTTATCGAGGTCTATTTGAGCTTTTATATTATTTTATCGCTGTCTTTTGAAGTTCACCAATTCTAGTGGCCACTCTTTGTGCGTCTGTGATCGGGTCAACATCTTTTGCGATATCTCGAATGACAAGATTCGGGTCGATGATGAAAGTCCATCTCTTTGACATATTCAGTACAGGCATTTTTGATCCGTAGTCGTTGGCGACTTGAGCTTTTTCATCGGCAAGCAGGATAAAATTCAGAGCGTGAGCTTTGGCAAAGTCGGCCTGGTCTTTAACATTGTTTGTACTGATGCCGTAAACTTCAGTTTTCATGTCGCGAATTTTTTTTATGTTATCGCGAAAGCTGCATGCCTGTTTTGTACATCCCGGTGTTTCTGCCTTTGGAAAAAAATAAAGAACAGTCCAGTTTCCTTTTCTTGAGTTCAAATCAAACTCTTTTCCTTCCTGAGTTTTTAACTTGAAGGGAATAGCAGGATCGCCGACTTTGAGATCTGTCGCAGCGAATGCAGATAGGGATAATAGTAGAACGAAAGGGATGAGTTTTAATGTTTTCATACAAAGATATTATTCCTTAAAAATGAGTTGGCAAGCCACGATCAGTATTACCTTTTATTAAATTAATTTATATGGATAATATAATGCATAAACATATTTTTTAAGGAATCCAATGTTTCAAAAATCTGACAAAAAACATTTGAGCACTAAAGAGTTTCTTTGGGTGGCCATCATCTTTTGGGCGGCCAGTTTTACTGCGATGGAAGCACCCTTTAGTTTTGTTTTTAAAACATCCATACATCCATGGCAGCTGGTGATTGATGCCGTCATCTCAATCCTTTTTGTGGCCGACCTGATTTATCATCTCAATGAATTAAAAAAATCAAAAGTAAAAACAGACATCACAATTAATCATAAAAAATGGTTTTTTCCGTTAATGCTGACGGTGGATGTTCTGGCCTGCATACCTTTTGACCTTCTTTCGTATTACTTAGGTCACGAAGATTTATTCATGGCATTCAGGCTGATGAGAATGGTGAGGATCATCAAGGTTTATTACCTGATCGAAAATATCACAATCGTCCCGCGAATTTTTAAGATCCAGTCAATTGCCGTTGGCTGTTTGATGGTCGTGAACTGGATTGCCTGTGGATGGATTATTATTTATCCGATGAGCGTTGAAACGGACATCACGAGTTATTACATCAGATCGTTTTACTGGGCCCTCGCTACTTTAACGACAATTGGATATGGAGATATTGTTCCCCACACCAACGGCGGAAGAATTTATACCTGTCTCATTATGATCATCGGAGTGGGTATGTACGGGATCGTCATCGGAAATATTTCACGTATCCTTGCGAGTGCCGATAGATATAAGGAACAGACGCGTGAAAAAATTACGGGACTATTGATGTTCATGAAACATTATAAAATTCCCGACCAGCTTCAAAAGGCAGCGATCAATCATTACAATCACATTTATTCAAAACGCCTGAGCGAAGATGATGAAAAAATTATTGCCGATCTACCGCATGCCCTTCAACAGGAGATGCAGATTTATATGAAGATTAAACTCATCAGCAATATTCATATTTTTCATGACTGCCCTCATGAGTGTTTAAAAGAAATATCAAATCACATGGAGCAGGTTTTTTCTTCTCCAGGTGACATGGTTATCAAAATAGGTGATATCGGCGAAGAGATGTTTATTATCTCTCACGGGAGTGTGGAAGTCATTTTAGAGAACGGTGAGAGAGTCGCGACTCTACATGACGGACAGATTTTCGGAGAACTGGCCTTATTAAAAGAAACTAAAAGAATCGCGGATGTCCAGTCATTGACCTATTGTGATCTTTATAAGCTTACCAAGAAAAGTTTCAATGACATCGTAAAACGATATCCGATGCTTCTTACAAATATTGAAAATACTACGAAAAGAAGAAGTACTGATAAATAAAGTTCTTAGTCCGAGCTCCACCATTTATAAAATTGAGTCAACCTGCTAACCGGTCTCTTATATTCGGTAAGCATGTTGTCGTCAGTGACGGCCATGAGTTTTTTATTAGCACGGTATTCTTCTGCGCGATCAGTGAGTTTGTTATTCAAAAGATTATCTAGAGCAGTGACATTTACTGATCTATCGAGCGGAAAAATCTGATCGCCGTAATATTTAAACTTCGAAAAGTTTTCTACTTTTTGTTCGCGGGTCATTGCAAATGGTTCATCACTTGCGGCGTACATATTTTCAAAAGGGATGACATACTTGAAGTTTTGAGCACCGGTATAGATGGCATCTTCAGAGCCTGTCACTGTCTGGTAGTAAACTCCGCCGGGTTTAAGATGGGCCTTACATAATTCTATGAACTCCATCGACAATAAACTGCTGATCTGACTTCTGAAGTGATGTGGAGTATTGAAGACAATCATGTCAAATTTTCTATCGGGGTTTCTTCGTAGCCATCTTCTTCCGTCATCAATGTGAATAGAAACTTTTGGATTTCGTGCGATGAGATCATATCCGGGGTAATGTTTGGCAATGTCTAGATATCCTGAATTGAGTTCAACAACGTCGAGGTGATCAATTTGTTCATAACCTGAAAGCATTTGTGTCCAGGAACCAGCACTCATCGCTATTTGCAGAACTTCGCGTGGATGAGGATGAAGTTCACCGATAATAAAAAATCTGTCGTTTTCATCGGCCATCAATTTTTTTGCAACTTCTTTTTTTGTATAAATGATTCCATCGAATACTCCATCTCCGGAAACGATGTGAGCATCAGGGCTTTTGTTGAGAGTTATGTCAGGAGCTGCTGAAGCTATTCCTGATCTGTTTTCAACAACGACATTGAGAATTTTTCCCGGGGTATATTTTTTTTTGAATTGTAATTTGACCAGGAGACTGTCATAAAAATGATGTTGAGTTGAATATAAAAGTAGTACAAATACTGTAGAAGACGCAATGATTTTATTTCGGGGCTTTTTATTTTCATGGCCGTACCAGCAAGTTAAAATGACTGCGGCAATTACACTGAAAAGTACAAGGCCCATAATATTTTGGTTAAGTGTAAATAAGTCGAGAAGAACAAATCCAGTAAAAAGTGGCCCGCATGTAGAACCTAAAATATTCGCCATGTAAATCCACGAGAGGGCCGAACCTACCTGCTGGTCCTTTTGAATTCCATAATGGCTTACGACGATTAAAACTCCACCGAGCGAGGCCGCAATCAGTGCCACAACAAAATATGAAAAAATTAATCCGACATTGAATGAATGAACCATGACATTTGCAATTAGCGGCATTGCAAAATAGTAAGCGATAGAAGAAAAAAGCAGCATTCCACTGATTAAGATGAGCGGTTTTATTTTGTCTTTTTTGCATAAGGCATCCGCAAATAGTGCACCGAGAGCGACTCCAAATAGTACTGCTCCTAAAACCTGTCCGAAGGTCTGAGGCATTCCACTCGCTGCAAATCCAATGGCGCGCACCCAGAGAATTTCCTGGCTTAAGGAAATATATCCGGTAAGAAATGCAATTCCTAGTGCTGCCTTGAAAGGGATATAATGTTTTTCATTCGTCTCTACAATGTCAGTAATTTTATTTTCAGCACTTGTTAGTCCTTCAATTCTTATTGAGAAAAAATAAACTAATAAAGCGACCAGGCAATTGCAGAATGCTGCCAGGTAAACTGTTTGCTGAAGGCCCAGAAAAACAAATAACAAATCGACAGTAGCAAAACTTGCAGCTGCTGAACCAAGTGTGTTGATAAAATAAAGTACAGAAACTGAGCGTCCGATGTTTTGAGTGATTTTGTGCAGGTATGACACAAGTACTGGGAGAGTAGCTCCCATAAAAATAGTCGGAACGGATAAAAGCAGATAAACCGACAGGGTAGAAGTCACTGGCCCTGAAAGGACCACCAGATTACCTACGAGATGAATAAGCTTTAAACTAAAAATTCCAAAAAGTGCCGCACCAATTTCAAACCCTAAAAATAGTTGAACTGAATGGTCCGGATATTTTTTTGAAAGAAGACCTCCAATCATTGAACCTACACCGAGACCGAGCATAAAAATAGAAACGATTATAGTGACTGATTCAGGATTGACTCCGTAGACCTGAAATAAGGCCCGCTGCCAGGCGATCTGATAGATAAGTGCTGCGAAACCTGAAACGAAAAAGAGTATACCTAGTCTGGCCTGTGTATCCAGCTGCAATGGAGTTGAAGTTGAGTTGAGTAGTTTGAAAATATAAAAGCAAAGTGCAATAAGGTGGAGGCCAGCGAGCAGATAAAAAACGGGGATTGAAGATCGCATTCCGATGAACACGGCTCCGGAAAATAAAAATACCAGATGAATGCACCAGTCATACTTTTTAAATTTTTCGAAAAACTCTGAAGCACCAAACACTGACCGTACTATGGAACGTTCGCATGTTTGCAGCAAAAGGAGCACGGAAATACCAATGGCCGCTGCAAAAACCGGATGGCCGGAAAATGAAAAAAGACAGATACCCATAAAGGCACCAATGAAACTCACAATTCCGTTTGGGAAATTCAACATAATTCTCCGGGCGTAACCGATATAGCAATACATAAGTAGAACACGATTTACTAAATAATAATATGCAAGAAATGCCATATTTCGGCCTCGGGCCTGCAATATCTTTTTCAGGAGGCCGTATGATTACACAATTAAATCCACAGATACCAATGGACACACCGAAAGGACCGGGACTTGCAACTTTTCTCATCGATTACGGGATGGAACACGATTTATATTGGGTTGTTTTTATAGATGAATCACGCGAATGCTGGACGCTTAGCAACCGCGATGTACGAGTTCAGCAGAACTTAAGTATTGGACGCGGAAAATTTCGCATTAATGAGAAAGATAAAAAAGTTCAAAGTTTAATCGACCCGGAAAAAATCTATTCTCACGGGCCGGCATAATAAATTGATTGCCCCTTCGTTGTGCGATGAAGGGGCATTTTTTTATTTAAGCATTGATGTATGTTCAGTCTCAAAATGTTTATTGGAAAAAAGAATTACTGGTTTTACTTCCAGAGTATCTAAAAATTCCATAAGACTTTCTCTTTCATCGGCCTTGGCAATATTGATTAATAATGAATCGAAACCTATAACTTTTAGTATTTCAATTGTCTCTCCGGCACTAGAGCTGGTATGGACATCAAATCCTCTTGCCGCAAGTTTTGCATTGGCCACTTTTAAAAAGTTTTCATCGCTGTCTGTTACTAAAACTTTCATCTGATTATTATCCATATCATTTCCCATTGTTTATATTAGGCTATACGAATTAAAAATAATGGGTCAACAAATAGTTAATAATTTTTATTTAATCCTGCGTAAAAAACATCATTTTTTCCTATGTGAGTCATAAGAAAGGTTTGCTAAGGTATTTATTTTATGAACAGCCACCCAAAAAGGAAGAAGTACACACCGAATCCCGCAAAACCGAGGCTAACATACCAGAATGGTTTTCTGCGGGTTAAAACTGCAATGGCCGAGATGGCGATTGAAATTTGAAAGAGTGTTACTGCTTTTGCTAACGTTACATGAGCGCGAAGATGCAATTCAGATTCTTCCGATTTCTCTTTTGCTTTTTCCGCAATCTCGGCCTGCTCTTTTTTATACTCACCGGATTTTTCCAGGTCTTCAGCTTTAGCGGGTTTTCCCATTTCCTGAAGAATATCATTTTTCATATTAACAATCGTCGCTTTGATGCTTTTAGATTGATAGTGAGACCATGAATCTGAAGACTGGATCTGTGAGATCAATGCTTCGTTGGAATGATGTCCGGCCATAAGAGCAGCGATGGCCGCGATTACGGCAATAAGCGCAGTAGATAAGGCCACCTTTGCAACCCATCCGCCTTCGTGGTGAGCGTGACCGTGAATGTGTTCCTGACTTGATTCCAGGGGGACTTCGATTTCTTCCATATGTGTATCCTGCAAAAATTAAAAATAATAATTTCTCATTATAATCAAAAAAATTTAGGGATAACCACAGATTTGAGATGAATTTTTTTTAATGTTCTTTCTGGAAGAAGATGTCAAATCGTATTTGTACAAATTTTTCATCATCAAAATGATCGGACTTTGCAAAGTTAGCACCTACGGCCAGAGATCCATAAAGCCATTTATTATAGACCAGCTGCCTGTAACTGATAGAAGCATCGTAACTGTCATAATTATAAACCGGAGACAACTGAGCGTTGGCACCCACTGAATAACTTAACGTACGTTCTCTACCAAGGTCCTGAGTGACCACCAGGTTATGTCTTAAAACAAAATGGTCCGTCTCATCTGTGTAAACCAGAGAGTGTACAAAATCGGCCTGCAGCCATGAGTTTAGTTTTTTTCCAAGTGAGAGCTGGGAGATTTCCTGAAAACCTTCCTGGCGGTACAAAATGAATTTTTGTAAAAGGCCTATGTCGATGTAACGAAACTTGTAAATTTTTTCCAGATCGAGTTTCATATTGGGATTGAGTGGAAGATCAAGTCTGAAACCAATATGAATAAAACTTACAAAATATTTTGAACGGTTAAGAAAGTAGTTTGCACCAGCTGTGTAGTGAGTGTTTCTTGTCGTGACGGTTTTACCGTCCTGGGTAATGGTCTTGTTATTTGAAACAGCATTATCACTTAATGCATCGGCGATATCATCATTTTGTTTTTCAATGACGATTTTTAAATTTTTGGTAGTGTTGGGAAAATCAAATTTTACCTGAAAGTCGAATTCAGAAGAAATTTTATTTCCTTCACTCTTGGTAAAACTGGTGTAAGCATACACACTGCTTTTATTTTGTTCGGAAATATTTCCTTCGTTGGTAAAAAATGTATCAACGGAGCGGTTTATTAGATCCCATTTCGTCGCAATAAATTTATTGGTCATGTCAGCTTCTTTAGTGAGAACCTGAGATGTCGTTGACTGCTCATCGAGGGGAGGAGAGGTTACATCTACTGCTTCTGTCTGAGAAAAAGCATTGAATGAGACTAAAAATAAAAATGGCAAAAACATTTTATTAATAACTTACTCCCAGGGCAAGGAGAGTATGTCTTGTGAAGTATTTTACATTTGACTGTTGATAAGCAAAACGCAGAAAATATTTATCAACCTTGTACATAAGGCCTGCTTCAGCAAGCAGCATAGTATTTTTTGCGGCATTCTGGCTTTCATTTCCTATCAATGGATTTCTATTTAAGACGGCCTTCGCATATCCGGCCGAAATTGAAAAAAGCAGTGGTACCCATGGATTAGTCGGAACTATAATTCCTGCTTTAAATCCCAGAGCTCCTGCGCGGTATCTGTCCGTCTTATCTTTCCAGTCTTCAAAGACAGTCCCTGTAACATAAGCATTGTAGTTATAGTTCCAGCGCTCAAAAATTTTTTCAGTGATAAAACCAATTTCCAGATCATAATAATCTTTATTCACATAAGGAGGGGCAACGACAATCCATGAACCTCTGTTAAAAACAAAATTGTTGGGATTGTTCGCAGCAGAGCATAGCGGTGCAAATGAACAAAATAGAACAAAAATATAAAACTTAAGCATAGTATTTTGTAATAGAAAATCCTACATCTGACTACTGAATAAAAATGACAAGTGCTCCAGTAATTTACTTAACAATGGCCTCTTATTCCATTCTGCAAGAGTCATTTGTTCCGATAAACTCCTATCTTTGCTGAACGTTTCAACCATTTCATGTGCCCATTTATTATCGATGATATTTAAGTTGGCCTCGTCATTTAAACGGAAAGATCTATTGTCCATATTTGTAGAACCCACTGAGACCCACAAATCATCCACGATCATATATTTGCAGTGATACATTGTAGGTTGATACTGATAGATATTAATTCCTGCTTCCAGTAATTCACCCCAGGTGGCCATTGAGGCCATGCGTGTGATGGCCGTATCAATTTTAGTTCCCGGAACAATCACTTCGATTTTAACTCCACGACGTGCGGCCTCAATTAAAAGTTTTATAACGTAAGAATCGGGGACAAAGTAAGCGTTGGCGATAAGGATACTTTTTTTCGCGTGAACGATGGAGTAGAGGTACATGAGCCTCACACTACCACTTCCTTCTTCAGGTGAACTTTTAAAAACCTGTGCCGTTGAATTACCTGATTTAGAAATGACCGGAAAATATTTATCTCCGTCAAGAACCTGTTCACTGATCTTGTTCCAGTTATCCATGAAAGCTGCCTGCATCTGATTCACTACAGGGCCTTGTATTTTAAAGTGAGAATCGCGCCAGTGATTTTTATCCTGGGCATTTCCACTCCATTCGTCAGCGATGCCAACACCACCAGTGAAGCCAATGCGGCCGTCGATGACGAGAATTTTTCTGTGAGTGCGGTTATTAATTCTGGTTACATTGTACCAGCGAAGCTGATGATAATATTTTACCTGGACACCACTTTCTATCATTTCATTGATTGATTTCTGCTCCATCCGCCGGCTTCCGATCCAGTCCAGGATTATGTGAACTTTTACACCTGATTTAGCTTTTTCACTTAAGGCATGGGAAAAATTTTCACCGATGATTCCTTCCCAGTAAATAAAAGTTTCAAAGGTAATCGTTTGTTTTGCTGACTTGATCGCAGAGAGCATCGATGAAAATATTTCATCTCCGTTTTCGAGATGGGTGACTTTATTTCCCGGGATAAGAGGCGGACCTAAAAGTTCACCGATTGATTTCATAACAACAGGTGAGTCGAGTGCGCCTTCGGAAGAAATGACATGTTCAATTCTTTTGCCGGGTGATTTTAAATTTAAGATGAGAACACATAGAAAAACCGTAATCAGACTTGTCGCAAGAATAATTTTTGATTTTCGTGTAAAGGCCATGGACTCCTCAATTGCCCCAAAATATTCGAAGCAATTTTTAGGTGCATGAGTCGGGCCAAGACTCAGTTTGTTAAATTTTACAGATCGACTTCTGATTGGAGAGGCGTACACTGGATTAAGAGTTTCAGTTTTTAAGGAACTTAACAACAGGAATTAAGCTATGAAAAATCTTTCGCTCAACTTTATTTTATTATCTGCTTTAGTTTTGCCAGCTTCATCATTTGCTCAAACAAATGTGAAATCTTCCAGCGTCACGAAAGATGTGAATGAGAAAGAAGAAAACAGCAACAGTTCAAACCCGAAAGATGTTTCAATAAACGTACATTCGACGAAATATAGAAAAAAACAAATTTTACCAGCGGTTATTGCCCCTGCGCCTGCAAGTGCCTCGGCCAACTGTGCTGACAACCTTGCCGGTGGCGCTGGAAGTTATACCGCCTGTGAAGCTGGAAAAAAAGACAGATAGTGTATGAAAAAAATACAGGTTTCATTGGCGTGTGACTGAAGTGGTGTTGTTCTCATGATAAGAACTGCGAATGAATGTTTTAATAAAATCACTTCCGTTATTCATATTACTTTCTGGTACTGCAGTTGCAGATTTACGTATTCAGGAAGTCCCGGGCCTGCATTCGATAGTTATCTTTGCACCTCATCCTGATGATGAAACTTTAATGGCCGCAGGTGTAATTGAGTCTGCAGTTGAAAATAATATTCAGGTGAAGGTTGTTGTTGTCACTAACGGTGATATTTTAGGGAGTACATATGGAAGTATCCGTGAAAATGAAACAGTAAGAGCAATGGAATTTCTTGGTCTGAAGGAAGAAGATGTTATTTTTCTAGGTTATGGCGATAAACTAATGACCTCCTTGTTGAAAGCAAAAAATTCTTCAGAAATTTTTAAATCTCATGCAAAAAACAGCAGTACTTATGCTCATCGTGGTATCTGCCAAAAAAGTTATCATGAATGCTGGACCGGAAACAAAGCTGCTTACACTCAAAAAAATGTCACTGATGATTTTCAACATATACTACAGGAGTATAAACCTGATGCTGTTTTCACAACCAGCCGTTTCGATAATCATCCCGATCATACTGCGGTTCAGGCATTTGTAGAAAAAGCGATTACAGATGTGTCTATCGCTGATAGTTTTTTTCATCCGAAATTATATGAAGCAATTGTTCATTCACCTGGGCAAATGTTCTGGCCTTATCTGGACAATGATCAGATAAAGATGCCAAAAATTTTTAGAAAAGATCCTGAAATATGGCAAAAAGATTTTTTACGTTTTCGTGTACTTGATCGTAGAAAAAAACTTCATGCGATAAATAAATATCACACTCAAATGTACAGTCCTTGGTTAAGAAATTACGCTAAGGATTTTGAACCTTTTCAATTTTTTCAATTTTAAAATAAAATCCAGCAGGCGGTAACCCTGCTGGATATTTTTATCTAGAATACAGTTCTAAGAGCGAAGATTAAGAAAAGAATTGAAGCAGGTACACCTAAAAGCCATCCGAATACGTATGGAAGAGCACTCCCTCTTTGGTTAGCAAACATTGTTGTATGAGTTGTCCCCATTACAGGTGCCATGTATGCATCTTCTGCTGTTAATGGTTTTTCTGCATTTGAGTGAGCTCCAACACGACCACCGATTCCAGCTGCGATAAATCCAACTAAAAAAGTTACGAATAATGACAGACCTGTTCCAGCTATAACTGCTGCAGCTTTTTCACCAACTTCTTTAGCTACTCTTGTGAACTCAGCTTGTAGACGGTCGATTTTTGCTGAAACTGCAGGAACTGTTTGTCCTGACTGGTAGGCGTAGTAGGCTTTAGCAGACTCTACGTCACCTGCAAGAAGTCTTGTGGCGATTCCTTCAGAAACAATTTTTGGATCTTGTTTTAAAGAAGCAGATGTTCCTAGAACATTGTTAATTGTATCCTGCACACGTGGATTTGCTCCCACTGATGCGGCACCTTGACCCATTCCAGAAACTAAGTGACCTAGTCCCATTGAAAGGGAACCAACTGCACTCGATGCCATCACTGTTACGATGATGAAGAATGATGAAGCAACAACTAGTCCGTGAGCTGTTCCAACTTTGTTAGTAATATTTTTAGAAATTCTCACTGCGAAGTAGCTTCCTGCAAATAAGGAAACTACTGCAGAAATTCCCATCCACAATCCTGTTCCAGTTGCTAAGGCCATTCCACCGGATTCATTTTCAATTGCTGCTTGAGAAGCAAGTCCTAAAATTCCTGCACCTAATGATGAAAGAAGCATGTATGACATAAGTGAAATTAAAATTCCTGCGAAGACTGATCTCCAGCATAAAAGGTGTGAGTGCCCATGTACGGGCTCTAAATTTGTCGTTGTTTTTGTTGTGGGCATTTTTGTCTCCTTAAGTTAAAAGTTTGCGACATCGGCAAGCAACTAATTTAATGCAAACGGCACGCCCAATTTTTAGGAATATGCATTAAATAGTTCGGAGAGAATTAATTGGTTATTTTCGCTGGAGAAAATCTCGAAGTGAGAACAGCAGATGATGTTTAGGGCGATAAATATTCTGCGCATGATAAATACCGGAATGCCCCGAAGAGTAATAACTCAGGTAACAAGCAAGTAGACTATAAGGTAAGATTTTCCATCCAAAAATTTCTGCGGCCATGAAGGCGCAGGCAAGTGGAGTGTTCGATGCTCCCGCAAAAACTGAAGCAAAACCCAGAGCACTTAAAAAAGGAAATGCGGCCGGGAGAATGAGTGATAGTGCACTTCCTAAAGTGGCGCCGATAAAAACCAACGGGACAAATTCCCCACCTTTAAAACCAGAGCCAACAGTCAGTGCGCTAAAAAATGTTTTATAAAGAGGATCTTTAAATGATGAAACAGTCGTTAGAGATTCCTGGATGTATTCAATTCCAAGGCCCGCGTACCTGTAGCTTCCTTCCAGATAATAAAGGCCCACGATCACAAAACCGGCAACGAAAGGAATGAAGTAGGGAGTTTTAATAAATCTTTTAGTTGTGTGCTCTATTAAATGAGTGAAGCGGCTGAAGAGCAGAGCAGTCAGTCCGAAAATTAATCCGGCAATCATAACAGCGAATAAAATATTTATTTTTAATCCCGGGATTTCTACTTCCGGATATTGCGAGTGCGGAATTTTTAAAAACAGACTGGTGTAGTAACCTGTGAATGCGGCCACCAGGCATTGCGGCCAGGAATTAAAACGAATTTTTCCAATTGTAATAACTTCCATACCAAAAATAAATCCTGCTATGGGAGCGCCAATAGCAGAGCTAAAACCTGCCCCCGCCCCGGCCATGAGTAAAATTTTTCTTTCATCGGCATCAACTTTAAAAAACTTTCCGAGATTGTCTGCGATTGAGGCAGACATTTGAACTGCCGTACCTTCCCGACCTGCAGATCCACCAAAGAGGTGAGTGAGTAGTGTTCCCAGCAATACTAGCGGTGCCATGGCCAGCGGAAGAATTTTTTTCGGATCGTGGATTTCCTCGAGAATAAGATTATTTCCACGGGAAGCTTCTCTACCGTATAAATGATAAAGTATTCCTACAGCTAGACCTGCAACCGGCAGGCACCATATGATGGACATGTACTGGATTCTGAAATCAGTGGCCCATTTTAAAAGATGAAGAAAGATGGATGAAGTAATGCCGGCGAAAATTCCTGTTAAGACACTGAGGAAGAAGAATTTCAGGAATTTGTTCATGAGACTAAGTATATTGGAGTAACCTGTGATCTAGCAAGATCACAGGTTAATAAAAAAATTATTTCAGAGTACAGCTGTACCTTTGTTATTTTCTCTTTGTAAAACGCGCTCTTTAATCAGCTGTATAATGATCCTGTGTGCTTCAATATTTTTGTAGTGTATGGACCAGTACAAAAGTGATTTCTTCTTATAGACACAATCGATGAGGCCGGGCTCTTCCATTAATCTCTCTTTTAAAATTTGATTGTGGTGTCGTTGAATGGCGTAGACCATTGTCTGTGAATTAAAATCTTTATCGCAATGACGGTCAATCTCTCTTCCAAACCGGTATAAAAATCTATAGTAGCAGCAAAGAAAAACGATGAATGCAAAAGCATGTATAAAATAAGTCATAAAAATCATAAAAAATAAAAAGAAATTTGAATCAGAGAATAAGCGGTAAGGAAGGCCTTTTTGAAAATTGGCGTACTCAATCCAGTTTTCTCTGGAAGGAGCACTCCGCTTTTTGAATCCCAGCATTACTAGTATGTAATCATAAAAATACATAGCTTATTATATGTTACAAGCAGAATTCATCATACTGTCGAAGGCATTATGCCTATTTAACTTGTTAACCGGTGCCCATATATGTTTGCAGTAATATGTCCTGGCAAGATTGGTTATTGGGACTAGGATTTAAACAATTTGTTCAGCAATGGTATCAAAAAAGATTTTTTTAGAAGGTTTTCAGACGAACATTATTTTACTTTTATGGTGTATTATCCTTCCATTTATTGGAAGAATTCATGCCATTAATTCTAATTTTCAAGAGTATAGGCCTGTTGTAGTTTCTGCTCAATACTACAAAGGAGTCTATATGAAAGTTCTATCAATGGTTTTTATTTCTCTTTTTGCTCAGGCCGCTTTCGCAAATGTCATAGTAAAAGGTAATGATGCCCGCTCTGTCATGGAAGCACTGATTGCAAATGGTTTTCCATTAGAAAGTGCTGAAGGTGAGTGGTCAGGACAAACATTAAAAGTAAAGACGAAGGACATTTCTTGCAGATATTCAGCAATATTTCCGGATGAGATGATGGCAAATGTTAAATGCAGCGAAGGTGAATATACAAATCCTCCTTACTTAAATGAATCGTTAGGTCTCGCAAAATCATTGGAAAAATTAGTTGAATTTGAACCAGCTGCTGGTTCACGTTACATGACGGTTAATGCGATAAACTGCTCAATGATTTATGATTCTAAAACTTACGAATGTACTATCGTACTTTAAACTATTTATACCAATTTTCACTACTCCGTTTGGGTCTGGAAACATTTGCTTTTATGTGTTAAATACTAAGAATGTGGTTCTTAAACTCTAAAATAAAATGGAACAAAAATGACTGAACAATATAAAATTCTTCTAGTCGATGACTGCCAGGATATCAATAATGTTATTTATGATATTTTAATATCTGAAGGATATTCCTGTACACAGGTGTTTGATGGCATACAGGCCACAGCACTTCTTGCAAAAAAAGACTTCGATCTTTTAATAACTGATTTTAAAATGCCAAATATGAATGGGGTAGAGCTTCTGGATTGGTGTAGAGAAAATAAAAAGCATTTTCCTGTGATCATCATGACAGCAAATGTGAATCAACTTCCAGAAGTTCTGGTGAATCTCAATGACTGCTGTACGGCCGTTATTAAAAAACCAATGGAGCTGGAAGAAATATTAAAAGCTGTTGAAGATGCCAAAGAAAGAAATCATCAACTGGAATGCAAGATCAAAGAAGAAAATTAAAATAAATTATTTATATTATTCTTAGATCATTGTAGTTGTGCCTCTTGAGGTAAGGTGATTTTGAAGATACAACCTTTTTCTGGAAGATTTTTCACATTGATCGCGCCATGATTTAACGACATTGCTTTCTGAGCAATGGTCAATCCCAGCCCCAGACCTTTGCGGTTTTCATTCTGTTGAACGTAAGGTTTAAATAAATCAGTGTTTGGATTTTTTAATCCACCACATTCATCTTCAACTTCTATGACAATATTTTCTTTCTCATGAAAACCTCTGATCTGGATTGTTCCTCCATTAGGAGTATACTTAATAGCATTTTGAATGATGTTAGAAAGTGCAGAATGAAAAAGCTGCTGATCAGCTTCGATAACCAGACTTGAATCAATATCTGTTTTAAGTTTTTGATCTTTATATTTTGCTTCAATGTTAGCAGTTATAAGAATTTGCTCTACCTGTTGAAATAAAAACTCTTTTGTCGGAATAATTTTAGGACTTGCATTTAATCGGACCTCTGTCAGAGAGCGGTCGATAAGATTTTCTATTCGCTTTAAACCTCTGTCTAAAACTTTTCCCGTGCTTCCAGCGAAACCAACGGTTCCGAGTTTTATAATTTGAAGTGCGAAATTTACACTTGTGAGTGCATTTCTAAGTTCATGAGCAAGAAAACCGAGATGTTCTACTTCCTGTTTATTAGTATCCAGATTTTGATATTCTTCGTAACTCGTCACTGCTCCTGCAATGGCCGTATCTAAACATCTGTTAAGATCATGAAATTCAGAAGCTGTGATATTTTCATTTTTTTTGATGGCCAGTTCTGTGATTGACTGGCACATGGCCCCATAGGCATGTACTACGTGCGAGAGCGTGTAACCTAATTTCAACAGTTCAATTCCGTGATCACCTGCAGATTTTGCCAAGACAATTTCACTTGGACGTCCTTCTGCTTTTGCCATGGCGGGTTCATCATTATCACCTGCAGCTTTTTCTTTATCTGCGTCGTTTTTTGTATTTGAATTTTCTGCACCTTTAAGAAGTAGTACCTCTTTTAGTTGATTATAAAAAATAGGAAGTCCTCGTTTCAGTTGCTCTGAGCTCTGAAGATTTCCGGCGAGAACAAGCGATTTTTTTTCGGTCAAATCTAAAATTTCTTTTTGGTTTTTTTCTAAAAAATCGTAAAGCATAAAGCTTCCTTTGAAGTAGTTTGCACCTTATATAAAGAGCAATCATAGTGCCACATCTGTTTAATGTGTTATGAGATAGTTGTAATGACTAAAGTAAGACAATAGATAATGACAGTTGAGTCATTTGGGGCAAAAATATTTTTCAAAAAGGTGCAACTCCAAAGGTGGCACCTCTGTTTTTTATTCCTGAGTATTAAAACTTTTTAGTACGACTGTATGAACTTTTAATTTTTGATCAAAAGAAATTTCATAGTTCTTAGGATAATAACCACTGTCTGGAAAAACGTTTGGCATTCTGATTTCTTTGCAGCTTTTTTCCTTAGACTGAAGAAATTCTAAAGTTATCATCGGCTCTAAAAAAATCGGTTTTCCTCCGTAGTAGCCATAGATTAGTGTACGGGTAAAAATGCCTCCATTAAATTCAGGAGAGAGGAGATCTACCCAATGCCAACCCATTTTTGGAACACCGGATGGTCCCGGAGCATAATTTGCCACTAAATTATCTGATACCGGCATTTGTAAACAAGGTGCTTCATCACTACCCATGCAAGTAATGGCCTGACGTTGTTCATTTGTAATAAAATAAAAATGGAAATCAAAATGAGGTGTATTATAAACTCCATCCGGCTCATGGCCATGGGGATTCCAGTCGAGTGTAATGTGCTTATAGGGCATTACATTTGTTTCAACAGGCATAGGTAGAATGTACTCTTCCATTTCATTTTGAGGAAGATTGACCAGCCCATCTTCTGTAATTGCAACTCCAATTTCTAAAGGTTTGTTCGCATGATCCATTTTGACATAAGATTTGGCGTAACCATTTCCGACAATGACACTCTTTCCCCAATAGGTTACTTCATGAGCAAGAGCAGTGCTTAAATTTAATGTTAATAATACAGATAAAAAAACTTTCATATGACCTCCATGTTTTTTCAGAAGCAATTGCAATTGAAAGGCCATGGCCACAATATGAAAATCATTTTAAGAATAAATTATATCATCTGATGCTGTTTATACTTATACAGTCGGGTATAGAGTAGACAACGCTTCTACGGGCTTTTTCATGACTATGAAAAGTCCTATAATAATCTCATGAAAAATTTCATAGAAAACTCAATCGTGGCCTCTAATCTTGCAAAAACTATTTTGTACTCGACTGAGTATAGAATAATGAATCAGCTCTCAAAAAGCTTTTCATTTTTCGTGAAGCCGCCTTATCAGGAAAAGGATAAAGAACTTATAAAATATCTTAGAGACGGAGTATTGAAGCTTCATCAGGAAGACGCAAAAAATATTGCCGATGGATTTTATCCCATTGAAGTGATCAAACCCAAAGGCCCTAAAGAACATTTAAAAAATTTGCCTCATCTTTTACTCGATTCCTTAAAGATATCCCGCCGGAGAAAATTTAATATTAAAAAAGATTTTGATATTGAGCCCGAGGATGCCCCGGATTATTTAAAGCGTAATTATCATTTTCAAACTGACGGTTATTTTTCCGAGCAGTCTGCCAGACTCTACGAGCATCAGGTTGAAGTTCTTTTTTCAGGCACGGCAGGTCCGATGAGACGAATGCTGATTAAAATGATCAAAGAAAAGATCTCCAGTGACAGGCCACTCAAAATCCTGGAGCTTGGAGCAGGAGTTGGCTCTGCCACTCTTGATTATGCGAAAGCTTTTAATTTTAGTTCATATACGGTCACAGATGTATCTGAACATTATTTGAATGCAGCAAAAGCAAGATTTAGTAATCCTAAATTAAAATTTGTTCAGACGGCAGCAGAATCACTTCCGTTTGCGGATGAAGAATTCGATGTGGTTTTTTCTGTTTATTTATTTCACGAGCTGCCACAGGCCGTCCGGGAAAAAGTTCTTTTGGAATCGCAAAGAGTTTTAAAGAAGGGGGGAGTATTAGGGATCTGTGATTCACTCCAAAAAGATGATGTCCCCAGATTGAATTGCGTTCTGGAAAATTTTCCCATTGATTATCATGAGCCGTTTTATAAAGGATATACAATCTGGAAACTGAATTCCACACTTCATGAAATTGGATTTAAGAATATTCAATCGCAATTTAAATTACTTTCAAAGTATTGGGTGGCGGAAAAATAGGCAGGACCTTACTCGTCTTCAGAATCAAATTCGGGACGACGCTCACTCGCGTATTCTTCGTCCTCGTCATATTCGCTGTCTTCTTCTGCTGAATCAAAAAGATCATCTGAATCTTCATCTTCGTCAGTTATGTCTTGCTCATCATCTTCAAGTCCGTCGAGAGTATCGACTTTTTCGTCTTCAACTTCGTGATAATTGCCAAATTCGTCTTTATATAAATCTTTATTCATTCTTAATCCTCAATTGTAAACATATTAAAATATCTAACTGATATAGTCACTAATCAAGTCGAATATTTTATTTTTTAAGAATTACTATCAAGCGTAATTACAATGTGTGTAAATTGTTATTATCATTATTGAGCAATAAGGAATTAAGTATGTCTGAAAATAAAGATTTCGAGCTAAAATTTAATAATTTGCAACAAAAACTGAACGCCATTTTTTATGGCTCTGAAACACCAATGGTTATTTTTCAAGGCCCGGATATGATCCTTGAAATGTTCAATTCAAAATATCAGGACATTTATCAGGGACGCGTCCACATCGGACAATCATTATTTGATGCTATCCCTGAATTAAAAAATACTCCTTTTCCTGAAATTCTTAAAAAAGTACATGATACGGGTAAACATTATGTCTCTCATGAAAGGCTCGCACAAATTTTAAATAAAGAAAGCGGGAAGCTGGAAGACCGGTATTTTGATTCGACATTTTCCTGCCTCCATTTTGGAGAAAATGAGCCTATTCGAATCCTGGCGACACCTAGAGAAGTGACTGATAGGGTTCGTACAAGAATTCAACTCGAAGAAAGTCTTAAAAATCTGGAACAGGAAAG
This sequence comes from Bacteriovorax sp., assembly GCA_014378525.1. Lineage (GTDB taxonomy): Bacteria > Bdellovibrionota > Bacteriovoracia > Bacteriovoracales > Bacteriovoracaceae > Bacteriovorax. The sequence continues at coordinate 14,361 of JACMNL010000040.1, read as the reverse complement.
AGAGTTGCGCGATAGATTTGTTTCAGCACTTACGCATGATCTTAGAAGTCCACTGGCCATTGCAAAACTATGTACTGAAATTTTAAAACGGGAATTTGATGATCCAAAAACAGTTAAGGAAATGGCCGAGAAAGTTTCTAATAGTATAGATCGGGCCGACAGATTAATTTATGACTTACTGGATGCCAGCAGAATTCGTGCCGGTGCCGGAATACAAGTATTATTGAATGAGTGCAGACTCGATTTGGTCATTGAAAACGTCATTAGTGATTTGAAAGATATTTATGGCCCAAGATTTTGTTTTAAAAATCATTGCGGTGAAATTAGTGGATATTGGGATAACATTGCAATTTACCGTCTGCTTGAAAATTTGTTAATCAATGCAGTTAAGTATGGTGACCAACACATACCAATAAATATCAGCTTGAATACTGATCATCATTTTGTAGAGATTAGTATTCACAATGAAGGTCAACACATACCAATAGAAGAACAGAAATATCTTTTTGATCAATACAGCCGGTTTAAACAATCTAATAGTGACAAACAAGTTGGCTGGGGGATCGGACTGGCCATTGTTAAGGGATTAACTGAAGCTCATAAGGGGAAAGTGAGAGTTGAAAGTTCCCCGGGGAAAGGAACGACTTTTTTCATCAAAATACCTATAGATTCAAGACAAAAATAAATAACTTTTTTATAGAATTTGCTCTTCGCAGTGTCGAACTAACCCTGTTTGGGGTAAATATGAGTATTAAAATGTATTTTTCCTCGCTAGTTAAAAAAAATTGTTCAATAATATATTTTTAAATATAACGAAGGACATAAAAATGGCAGAAGTAGGATTAAATAAACCAGTAGTGTTAAAAGCAGATTTAGCAGTATTTTGCGGGAGTAAAGAACTTCCAAGAACTGCGATCACACAAAAGTTCTGGGATTATATCAAAGCAAATAATCTTCAGGCAAAAACAGAAAACGGAAAAGCTGAAGGTGCAGGAAAATATATCGTGGCTGACGAAACTCTTCTTAAACTTTTCAATGCAACCAAAGTAACAAGTAAATCTTCTGGTAAAGTGACAGACTTCACAGGGCTTAAACTAGGACAGACAATCAACATGCTTCAATTAGCATCTGTTGTTGGCGCGAACATCGAATAAATTTTTATCAGACCCATCGTTTGCGAAAGCAATGCGATGGGCCCTTGCCTTTAAACAAATTCACGATAATATTTAAGAATGAAAAGTACTAAAATTATTATTCTCTCTCTAATCCTTTTATTTACCTTCAAAGCACATGCAATTTTATTAGTTGAACCGCATCTCGGTTACGTCCTGGTCGGAACCGGGCAGAGTGATGGCACACCCGCAACAATGATTAAGCACAACGGAGCTCAATACGGTTTAAAGCTGGGTGCGAATTATATGAATGCTATGGCCGGCCTGGATTTTAATCATTCTTCGTTTGAGCAATTAACGAGTGGTTATAGAAATGATTTTGGCCGTAATGAGTTTGGACTTTTTGTGGGGTACAATTTTCCCGGAATAGTGAGAACTTGGTTAACTTATTTTTTCAAGAACACTCAAACTGCCAACAGCGGATCTACTTTGATTGCCACTGGAAGCGAATATGAAGGGCATACTATTGAATTAGGATTTGGCTACAATGGATTTCATCCGCTTGTAAGTGTGAATTTTCTTTATCGTATTATTTCGCAGGATAAACTTATTTCGGGATCAACGACGACGACTTTATCGGGGAGTAATGAGATTGGTAGTAATGAAGTTGTGTTGAGTGTAAGTTGTCCGCTGAATTTATTCTAGCTGATGTCACTTGGCAGTATGTTGAGTGATAACTCATCTAAGCTTACATTTTCATTTTCATTTTCTTTAAAGTTCACAATCCATAATTTATTATAAATCTCGCTGCTCCATATTTCTGGAGCATTTTTGACTCCAAACAATCTCGCCAGTACTGGAATACTTCCACGATTACAGCAGATGATAACGGTAGCATCAGCTGATTGGTTATCTGTCTTCACAGCTTCTGCTAACTCTTCAAGCTGATACTTTGTGTATTTTTGATTAAGAGTAATTTTAAAGTGATTCGCCATGGGGAGAAGAGTTTGAATTGACCTGACTGAACGTCCGACGCTTACAGGAGCTATCGCATACATTGCAGCAGGCGGTCCAAGTTCAGCAATCGTTTTATTAGATTCAAAATATTCAGGGAGTAGAGTGGCACGAAGATGGCCTGCTTCACTTAAGCTGTTTCCTGAGAAAGGTTTTTCAGCATGCCTCATGATTATAATGTGCATAAAATTTTAATAAACCAGGTTTTAAATTTTAATCAAAACCTGGTTCTATAATACTTATTTTTTAGATTCTTTTTTAGTCGTTTTTGCTACTTTTTTAGTCGTCGCAACTTTTTTAGAGGTTTTTTTCTCACCCTTAAGAGGAGCGAGTTGTTTTTTCAAAACCATTGGCGGGATATCTGCTAATTCTAAATATCTCTCTTCACTGATTAGAATGTAGTTTTTACCGGAACGGCGTTTAATTTTTACAGGTCCTTTTGAAGCGTGATCTAAAAAAGTCTTTAATTCACTTCTCAATTCTTTTGGCGTTGTCGTTTTCATATGCACCTCTTGGATAAAAGCCTAGCACCGAGGTGTACACCTTGGCAATGACGACTTTCCGGGTTTATTTTCAGGATTGTATTAGTTTTTACTCAAAATTATCAATATCTTTGCGAAAACATTCTTCTCCAGTATGATGTATGAAGTGATCTATCTCTAGGAAAAACATGAAAAGAGTGGCCGCAATAGATTTTGGTTCAAACGCAATTAGACTGACTATCGCTGACGTCATCTCAACGGGTAAGTATAAAGTCGTTGAGAAGTTTCGCTTTCCAGTGCGTATTGGAAGTGATGTTTTCACCAATGGAGAGATCGGAAGTTCCAAACAGGACGAGATCTATGAGGTCTTTAGAAAATTCGGAAGTCACATAAGATATTACCATTCCGAAGAGACTGAAGCCGTTGCTACCAGTGCCCTAAGAGATGCTAAGAATTCAGCAATAGTAATTAAGCATATTGAAGAAGTTTCAGGGATAAAAGTCAGGCTTATTACAGGAATGGAAGAAGCAGAGCTCATTAGTAAAGTTCTGGCACTTGAACTTCCGACATTAAGTGGTACGACGTTATTAGTGGATATCGGTGGCGGTAGTACTGAACTGATTTTTTTAAAAGCTGGTGTAGTGGTTAAGCTCGAAAGTTTTAACAATGGAACCCTTCGTCCAGTAAAAGAGGGAGAAAAAATTCTCGCTGATATGAAAAGTTTTATTCAATCTAATATTCCCGCCGGAGAAAAAATTACGATGGTTGGCACTGGAGGAAACCTGCGCCGCTTGGGAAAATTACGCAAAAAGTTTTTTGATGCTGGAAGTAGTGGAGTGATTAAAAAAAATGAAGTTATCTACATATATAATGAATTAAAAGATCTCACTCCGGTCCAAGCTGTAGCTAAATTTGATTTGAAACTCGATCGCGCAGAAGTGATTACTCCTGCCTTAAAAATATTTTCTGCTCTTGTGGAAGAAGTTGACCCTGAGACCATCTACCTGCCCAAAATAGGGCTTTCCGACTCTCTGTTAAGTAAACTAGCAAACGAAGTTTAAACTTCCATCATAAATTTTGTATGAGTGGCCGTAAGCAGGATATTTGCAGGGGCCAGTCTGGATTTTTTCCTGATGTATTTACCATTTTTCTTCAACTCCCAGCAGGTTGATAAATCCTCAATGTTCACTTGCAGAATATGATGAAGCTTCTTCTTTAATTTAGCTGAATCAATTGGAGTAATAACTTCAAAACGATTATTAAGGTTTCGGTACATCCAGTCTGCTGAACCAATAAAGTAATCTCCATCTTCCGGGTTCAACTTTCCATTTTGAAAGAAGTAGATTCTCGAATGTTCTAAAAATCTTCCCACAATCGAAATAACTTTTATATTTTCACTCAGACCTTTTATGCCTGGTTTAAGACAGCAAAAACCTCTGACGATAAGAAGAATCGAAACACCTGCCTGACTGGCCTTATAAAGATGTTCGATGATCTCCACATCTTCGAGACTGTTCATCTTGGCAATAATTTTTGCAGGAAGTCCTGCGCTTTGATGAGCAATTTCTCTTTTGATCATTTTCAAAAAGTCTTTTCTCATATTTATCGGTGCTAATAAAAGATGTTTGATTTTTTTGTTGGTATGGATTCCTGTCAGTGCATTAAAGACTTCGATAACTTCAGAAGTAATTTTTTTATTGGCCGTAAAAAAACTTAGATCAGAATAAAACAATGAAGTTTCGGAGTTGTAATTTCCAGTTCCAATATGAACATAAGATTTCAGTCCGGCCTTTTCCTGCCTTACTACCAGTGCCATCTTTGAATGAGTTTTTAAATCTTCCATCCCGTAAACGACATAAATACCAACCTTCTCAAGTTTCTGTGCCATGAGAATATTATTTTGTTCATCAAACCTGGCCTGTAATTCAATAACACAGGCGACTTGTTTACCTTTCCTTGCTGCATGAACTAATGCATCGATAATTTTACTCTGGGAATCTGTTCTATAAAGTGCCAGCTTAATACCCACTACTTTTGGATCATTTGCAGCAGCACGAATAAACTTTTCAACGGTGTCGGTAAAACTCTCATAGGGATGATGAAATAACCGGTCTGCTTTTTTTATAGAGTTGAACAGATTCTTTTTACCTGTGCTAAAACTCTCGGGAGCTGGCGGAGTAAATTTACTATACTTTAGTTCAGGGCGATCAAGTTTTAGAATTGTGGAAAATTTAATTAAATGAACCAGGCTAGGCATAGGGTACATATCATCTTCGCTAATCTCTAATTGTTCACACAAAAATTTCAAAATCCATTCATATTTCTGTGCAGTGTATTCGAGACGAACTACTGGAGCGAATTGTCTTTCTTTAATGGTTTCTTCAATGTGCTCCATTAGATCTTCAGTATCTTCATCATCCTTTTCCCAGTCAGAATTTCGTGTAACTCTGAAAATAACAGTGTCTACAATTTTCATGTCAGGAAACATTCGGTTTATATTGTTAATTATAATTTCATCAACATTAATGAATCTTTCAATCTTTTTATTTTTTGAAGTCACTTTTATCCAGGCAGGTATGTTGGCAGGGATTTTTATTCTTACGAATAAATTTGCAGGGCCTGATTTGGATTTTTTCTTTTTGACTAAACTTATCCCTAGTGATTTTGAAAGATTCGATATGAAAGGAAACGGGTGACTATGATCGATTCCAAGCGGAGTAAGAATAGGGAATATGTTTTTATCAAAATAATGGCTCAGACCATTTTTTTCAGTTTGATTCAGGTCTTCCCATTTAATTAAATGGATTCCGTTATTTTTGAGATCTGGTAGAATCTTCTGATGAAAAATTTCTGCCATTTCCAGATTTGACTCATAAACAACATCTTTTATTTTTTCTAACTGTTCAAGGGGATGCTGTCCATCGACTGAAATAAATTTATGCCTCGATTCAACCTGGTTTTTTAAGCCGCCGACTCTTTTCATAAAAAATTCATCTAAGTTCGAAGCATAAATTTCACAAAATTTCAGGCGCTCTAAAATCGGTGTATTTTCTTCGAGGGCCAGAGACATGACTCGTCTGTTAAATTCCAGCCAGGACAATTCGCGATTGATGAAATTAGAAGTCGTATGCTTAAAGTTTAGTGGAGTAGATTTCATTGCTATAGTTTACTAAATTTATAAATAGTTAATTGTTAAGAATCGGTCAGGATTTTCTGAAAATCCAAGTGATTAATGTTGTTGATCAAAATACCACGAAAAGATTCGTCATAAAGGTAATTATTATACTAGTGGAACCTAATAAGGGATTAGTGGGACATTTTAGACATTTCTCCACAAGTCTCAGCACAACGTCTGCAGGCATCAATGCATTCTTTTAATTCTTTCGCATCAAAGTCTTCGCAACTGTCTGCACATACTTTACAAACATCCGCGCATACGCCGCATGTGAGTGGGTGGAATTGTGATTCCATAATCATAAACTTAACAGAGGTCTGACATATCTCAGAGCAGGCCTTTAAATGACCCAATAAGGTCGTATCCAGGATCTGAGGTCGGTATATATATTTTGCAATTGATTCCTCACACACTTTAAAACAAGTTAAACAGTTCTGTATGCATTGATCCATGGTTATATTTTGGTTAGGATCTTTTTCTGCTGAGGATTCTTGATTTAACATAATATTCTCCTTGGTTTTATTATTATAAATAATGCAAAAAGAGGTCCATGAAGCATTTTGATTGTCTATTAAACACTCTCATTCAATCAAGATTATAGTAAGTGATATAAAAGTATTAACGATCCTAAAAAAATAATAACTAGCATTAGATCTAAGACATTTGGCAGCATCAATGAAAAAAGTAAATCATCAATCCTGGAAATGACTCTAAAGAAAACTGGATTGTGTTGGCCAATAACTTCTACCTCGGGTTCATATACTTTAGCAGCAAGTTTGCCGCTTTCCACTGCCGCTTCAATACTCCAGACATCTACAGAGGTCTTCGTATGAGCACCCGCCAAAACCAGATTTGGAATTGTCGTTTTCTGGGACGGCATGTACTTTTGAGTATTGGTGGTATTGACCCATTTTGGCTGGGGAGAACTTATTCCTTCTGGAGAAAAAACCCACTCATGCCAAACCTCAACTTCTTCTATTCTATACTCTGTCCAGCTCTTACCGTTATTGGCCTCTTTGATTAATTTATCCAGACCTGAACATTCTTTAAGTTGAAACATAACTTCATCTATAAATTGCTCCTTGGTGCAATTATTAAGCGGAGTCTTGTGAACAGGTCCTGGTATCTTTGAAACACAGGCAGTAACTGTCCAAAGTGATTTTATATTTTTTCCTAAAAAGACAGATTTATTCCAAACTTGCTCTTCAGAAAATAAAGTCAGATTAAAGGCCGAGTCTTCAATCACTAAACCACATCTTTTGCGTGGCCATTTGATTTGTTCACTGAAACCTATTCTGAAAGACACTTGTACATGAGGGCCATCTTGAACTAATCCGCGGAATAAATTGAGTTCGGGGAGTTTTGCTAAGGCCTTAGTGCGATCAATTATATTAGCTAAAAAAAATGGATTAATGGCCATAACATAAATATCTGCTTCTACTTTTTTATTGGTTGCTGTGGTTGCAGATTGAATATTTACTCCATCGAAGTCCAATTTTATTAATTCTTCATCCCAGTTAAATTCGACATTTAATTTTTTTAAGTATGAAACCCATTTATCAAACCACATTTCGCTACTTGGGCCTTTAAGTAAAAGCCAGCCAGAACGGGCCTTGTGTTCCCAGGGGCCACCTTCTTCGTCAGCCTTGTGAAAGTGAGATGGTTTTGAAGTCAATTGTGCTTTGAAAAATTTTGCTACCTGATGAAATGAAACATTACACCAATCCGAACCAACCCAGGGGCCAAACGTCGAACTCCAGGTATTAATACCTAGTGGGCTTAAAAAATTGCCCCAGACTTTTTTTGCATTAAGAGTCGAGTAGTGTTGATAACTACGTTTGTTTGAACACCAGGCCTTAAACATGATCCAATACCAGAGCCAGGTATCTTTAGTCGTTAAACGGAACATTTTTTTTACATCAACTGACAAACCTTTTAAATCATCAAACTCTGTGCGACCGGAGTTGCCGGCAAGCCCAAAATCAATTGGACGTGAAAGAATTTGATCATAGAGACTTGATTCATTATCAAAGGGAATTTCTTTTAACAGTGAATAAACATTGTGATACCAGGGGCCCATTCCATGCCATGAATATTCAGAAGGCATATTGTTATCTTTTTTTCTTCTGGCACTTCTGAAAAAACCACCGGCCTCTGAATTACTTTCAAAAACTTTTACTAAATAGCCCCGTTTTGAAAATTCATGGGCCACAGTTAAACCTGATATTCCAGCACCAAAAATAGCAACAGTCTTTTTTTTGTTTTCGATCATTTTTAAGTCCCTAACACGAATGTATGAATTTAATCTTCGTTTAGAAACTTAACTATGCAAAGTATGCACCAAGATATTTAAAGTACTAAATGGCCACAGTGCGAATGCGCGTTAGGTACATTAAAAGTCTATTGGAACCTGTTAGAATCTGTTAGTTTAAAATTATTGCTTCTCGATAATTGTACCTTCATTAAAATCTACAACATTATCGAATTTTACAACTGAATAATGATCATTAATTAAACTAGTAATTTTGCCAGAACCAATTTTTACTTTTTTACAAGGAGCTAATTCCGAAGCTCTGCTATTCTTATTAATCACATTTGAACTTAAATTTGAGCAAACATTTTTATATGCATTGATTATGTCCCCAACCTTAACTTCAGTATTTCCTAAACATACATGTGCTTCTGTATCACTGATTTTCATTGCTACACTTCCTCTCATTGTTGAATGTGAAGCACAGCTGACAAGATTTGTGATTAAAAGAAATGCAAACACTTTATAGATCGAATTCATTAAAACTCCTTCGTAAATTATAAGAGAACTTTTAACAGGATAGTTTAATAATGAATTAAATTGAATGATATAGATCATCTATATGAAATTTAAATTTAAAGTGGAAAAATAATTTTTCCCATGTGTGCATTATTCGTTTTTAGTTAACATATTAGATATGCGACAACTTTCATATTTTTAAATGTTTTAATCGTAGAGCATTGAAGACAACAGATATTGAACTCAAACTCATTGCTGCAGCAGCAATGATTGGACTTAAGAGTATTCCAAAAAATGGATATAAAACACCAGCGGCCAGTGGAACTCCGACGATATTGTAGATAAAAGCAAAAAAAAGATTTTGCTTGATGTTTGTAAGCGTTTTTTCACTCAAAGCTCGTGCTTTTAGAATTCCCATAAGATCACCCTTTACGAGAGTAATACCTGCACTATTCATGGCGACATCTGTACCGGTTCCCATTGCAATGCCTACTTGTGCCTGGGCCAGAGCAGGAGCATCGTTGATACCATCTCCGGCCATCGCAACAAATCTTCCTTCTTTTTGCATCTCTTTTACTAATTCTGCTTTCATTTGAGGTAAAACATCTGCATGGAATGCATCTACACCAACTTTTTTTGCTACAGCTTGAGCCGTTTTAATATTATCGCCTGTGATCATTACAACTTTTATTCCTAGATTTTGAAGTGCTTTGATTGCGACAGGCGCTGTATCTTTAATTGGATCAGCGACTCCAATAAAGCCCGCAAGTTGATTATCTACGGCCACAAACATAACTGTAAGTCCATCCTCACGTAATATATCCATTTCTTTATCAAAGTTTTTATAATCAACAGATAGATCATCCATCATCGCTCTATTTCCGATTGCAATTATTTTTGTCTGATAATTTGCCTGAATACCTTTACCAGTTACAGATGAAAAATTTGTAACCTCAACTAGGCTTATATTTCTTTCTTTCGCTCCATCGACAATGGCAAGAGCGAGGGGATGCTCACTCACTTTTTCTAGACTGGCAGCAAAAGAGAGAAGTTCATTCTCACTTATGACCCCAGCACTTTTTATAATGACAAGTTTTGGTTTTCCAACTGTGAGTGTTCCGGTTTTATCAACAACCAGTGTATTAACTTTTCTCATTTCTTCAATGGCCTCAGCATTCTTAAAAAGTATCCCGATCGTCGCTGCCCTTCCAGTCGCAACCATAATAGACATCGGGGTAGCTAGTCCAAGAGCGCAGGGGCAAGCGATAATTAAAACGGCAACGGCGTTAACGATAGCGTGAGCAAGTTTTGGATCGGGACCAAAAATCGACCAGGTAATTGCTGTGATGATTGAAATTAAAATAACTATGGGAACAAAATATCCTGCAACAACATCCACAAGTTTTTGAATAGGTGCTCTTGATCTTTGGGCTTCAGAAACCATTTGAACAATCTGTGATAATAAAGTGTCTTTACCAACTTTTTCGGCCTTCATGATAAACGTGCCGGTGGCATTAATAGTAGCCCCTATAACTTTTGAGCCAACAATTTTTTCAATTGGTAAGGATTCACCGGAAATCATAGATTCATCAACAGATGAATTGCCATCCATAACAACACCATCAACTGGTATTTTTTCACCCGGTCTAACACGAAGTCGATCATTCTGGACAACCTGTTCGAGAGGTATATCTATTTCGGTATTATCAGCATTAATTCTTTTCGCAGTTTTTGGCGAAAGACCGAGCAGGGCCTTGATTGCTGCACTTGTTTGTCCACGGGCCTTCAATTCCAATACTTGTCCAAGTAAGATAAGTGTTACGATAACAGAAGACGCTTCAAAATATAAACCTACTTCTCCAGTCATTGAATCTTTAAACGAGTCTGGAAAAAGTTGTGGAAAAAGTACGGCCACAAGACTGTATCCATATGCGACCCCTGTTCCAAGGCCGATTAATGTGAACATATTTAAATTTTTATTTTTTAATGATTGCCAAAACTTCAAGAAGAATGGCCAGCCTCCCCATAGAACGACAGGTGTTGCAATAAGCAGCTCTATCCACTTTAGATATGGAATAATACTTTCTTGATGAATGAAGTTTCTTCCACCCATCGTAATAAATAGAAGTGGCAGGGAAAGGGCAGCACTTATTAAAAATCGTTTAAACATTAAATGATATTCAGTATTTTCTTCTTCGTTAAGATTAATCTCAACCGGCTCTAGATTCATTCCACATATAGGGCAATTGCCTGGACCGAGTTGTCTGACTTTCGGGTGCATTGGACAAGTGTACTCAATATTTTTTTCCAATTGGCGTCCTTTTGAATAAGTAACTATTAATAATTTTAATTTTTTTAATTCAATAGAAACATGATCTGAATCATGGAGCTTGTCTAAATTTGCTCTTATTATTTGCATATGTCATGTCTGATAATTTATTAACGAAGAGAGGAATTATTATGAAATCTAAATTTATATCAAAAATATCTTTTGCTTTATTAATTAGTTCTATGACCTTGAGTTATTCTTATGCTCAAGCGATCAATGATTCCCACGAAGTTCACCATGCTGAAACAAAAATTGTGAGTGAAAAAAATAATGAAATGAAAATGGACAGCAAGGAAATGAACGGGATGGAAGTGACAGGTAAAGACGGAACAATGGATAAGGGCGAAATGAAAAAAATGAATATCATGATGAAAGATTGCATGAAGATTCATAAAGATAAAACCTTATGCAACAAAAATACTTTGGATAAATGTCAGATGAAAATGGATGAAAATGACTGCCATAAGATGATGAAAGATTCAAATGATATGAAAATGTAGTAAAACGGCGACTTAATCTCCTGGGAACATGTTCTAGCTGGTAAGTTCCCGTCAATGTCACAATAACCACCTTATTACCGTATTCCCGATATAAAAGTTAAACCTCTGTGGGGTAAGGTTAATTTATAATCTTATACCTTAATTTGGTATACGTATGACAGGGGTTATCTGTGACGACTCATAAAAAAAAGATTGTTAAGAAAATGCCCCCAAAACTTCATTGTCATGAAGAAGGTCAACATCCCGATCATAAGAAAGAAAAAATAAAACTAAATAAGGCAAAAGGACAAATTGGAGCGATTATTGGTATGATCGACCAAAGACTTTATTGCCCGGATATTTTGATTCAGGTACGGGCTGCAAAATCTGCTTTGTACTCTGTTGAGCAATCTATTCTCAAAAGACATATTGATAGTTGCGTCAGTGAAGCGGTTAAGCATAAAGATGAAAAACTTGCTTCTGAAAAAGTCGAAGAGTTAATAAAATTAATAAGCAGACATCAATAACATTTAGGACAAAATGCTCAATCATATAATCAAATTTTCTTTGAAAAACAGGCTTTTCGTTGTTGCTTTATCTGTTGTGATATTAATTTATGGTGGTTTCATTCTTACGAAGCTTCCTGTTGATGTATTTCCTGATCTCAACAGACCGACTGTGAATATCATGACTGAAGCTGAAGGAATGGCCCCTGAAGAAGTAGAAACACTTATCACACTGCCACTGGAAAATGCTCTCAATGGACTTCCTGGTGTTAATAGAGTTCGCTCAACATCTGGAGTTGGACTTTCTGTTATCTATGTTGAATTCGACTGGGGAACTGATGTGTTCAAAAATCGCCAGTTGGTTTCAGAAAAATTAATTGAAACAAAAGAACAAATACCTAAAATGGCCAATCCTATAATGGGTCCGATCTCTTCGATCATGGGAGAAATTCAGCTTATCGGATTATCGCTCGAAAATAATTCTGAATTAAATCCTATTGACCTTAGAACTTATGCAGACTGGGTTATCAGGCCGAGACTTTTAAGTATTTCCGGGGTTTCACAAGTTATTTCAATTGGTGGTGGAGTTAAACAATATCAAATAAAAATTTCTGCGAGCAAGTTGAATTTTTATCAATTGAATCTGGAAGAAGTTGAAAAAAATTTAAACCTACTAAGTCAGAATACTACCGGTGGTTATTTGGATAAAGAAGGTCAGGAGTACCTGGTACGAAATCTGGCCAGGGCCGAAAATATCAGCGATATCGAAAATACGGCCGTTGGAAAACATTTAGGAAAACCTGTTTTAGTTAAAGATATTGCCAAAGTTGAAGTTGATTCCCAGATAAAAAGAGGTGATGCAGGCATAAATGCTAAACCTGGAGTGATTCTGAGTATTATGAAACAGCCGGGGGCAAGCACGATTGAGCTTACAGAAAAGATTGATGTCGTTTTAAAAAGTATTGAAACGACTTTGCCGAAAGGAATGAAACTTCATGGACATCTTTTTAAGCAGGCCGATTTTATCAAAAATTCCATTTCCAACGTAGAAGAGGCGTTAAGGGATGCCGGTATTTTTATTATTATTGTCCTGGTTCTATTTTTAATGAACTTTAGAACGACCTTGATTACTTTGACTGCGATCCCACTTTCATTTGTGGCCACATTTATCATTTTGAAAATGTTTGGGCTTTCAATTAACACAATGACTCTGGGGGGTCTGGCCATTGCGATTGGAGAACTTGTAGATGATGCAATTGTGGATGTTGAAAATGTTTTAAGACGGCTTAAAGAAAATAGTCATGCACCAGTGAAAAAATCTTCTCTGGTAATTATTTTTGAAGCATCCTCAGAAGTGAGAAATTCAATTGTATTTGCAACCATCATAGTTGTACTGGTTTTCCTGCCATTATTTTTTCTTGGAGGCCTGGAAGGACGATTATTTATCCCGTTGGGGATTTCATATATCGTTTCTTTAATTGCTTCCTTATTTATTTCCCTTACGGTTACACCGGTACTTTGTTCATTGCTTCTGGGGAAATCAGAAGTTCTTGAGAAACCGGATGGATTTTTAGTAAGATTTTTAAAAAAATATGACCAGAAAATTCTTGAGAAAACTCTCGATCGACCTTATTTGTTACTTTCAATTGTTGGGCTTCTTTTTATTTTTTCTTTAAGTCTTGTTCCTCATTTAGGGAAAGATTTTTTACCTAAGTTTAATGAAGGGACTGCAGTGATCGGATTATTAAGTCAGCCTGGAATTTCCCTTACAGAATCTAATAAGATTGGACAAAAGGCAGAGGAGCTTATTTTAAGTGTTCCAGAAGTTACTTCAGTATCAAGGCGAACTGGACGAGCTGAGCAGGATGAGCATGCAGAAGGAGTTCATTCCTCAGAACTGGATGTTGATTTCAAAAAAGCAGAAAAGGGCAGTAAGACGCGGGATAAAGCACTTGTACTGGCAGATATACGTTCCAGGCTTCAGAGCTTAGATGGAGTTGTTGTAAATATCGGGCAGCCCATTTCGCACAGGCTGGATCATCTTCTTTCCGGAGTAAAGGCCGCCATTGCCATCAAACTTTACGGGCCGGATTTAAATACATTAAGAAAAAAAGGATTCGAAATAAAATCCCGCCTTGAAGATGTGAAGGGATTAGTTGATCTACAGGTAGAGCAGCAAGTTCTCATTCCTCAAATTAAAATTCAGCTTAAAAGGGAAATGGCATCCAGGTTTGGTATTCCAGTAGGAGAAGTAACACAGTTATTAGAGAAAGCTTTAAAAGGCGAAGTTGTTGCACAAATTTACGAAGGGCCAAAATCGTTTAATGTGTTTATGCGCTTTGATGACAACTCAAGAACTGATATTGATAAAATTCAAAATACCATCATTAAAATTCTTCCTGATGGATCAAAAGTTAAACTTTCAGAAGTTGCAGAAGTGTATGAAGCAACGGGACCTAACGTTATTAACCGTGAGAACGCTCAAAGAAGAATT
>JACMNL010000039.1 GCA_014378525.1 Bacteriovorax sp. | reverse complement strand
TGACCTTCCCCCGAAATTCACCTCCAATTTGTTGATGAGTCACCCTATGTTATAATTAACAAAAGGGAGATTATGAAAGCTAAAAGATTTAAAGAAGAACAAATTATTAAGATTATCAAACGTGCCGAGGCCGGAGAATCTCCTAAAGATCTTTGCCGTGAATTGGGTGTGCACCAGCAGACTTTTTACAATTGGAAATCAAAATACTCAGGAATGGAAGTTGATCAATTGAAAGAACTGAAGCGTCTTCCAGAAGAAAATAATCGTTTGAAGAAGATGGTGGCCGATCAGGGCTTGAACATTGAAGTGCTGAAGGAAGTAAATTCAAAAAAGTGGTAGGCCTTCCTGCTCTAAGAGAATGCGTCCAGTTTGCAAAAGAGCATTTTAAGCTAACTGAAAGGAAGGCCTGTAAATTTTTATCAGTTGAACGCTCGTTTGTTCGTTACAAAAAGCGTCCTGATAAGAATATTGAAGTTAAAGAAAGAATCAACCACTGGGTTGAGAAAAGACCGCGCTACGGGCAACCTCGCATTCATGAGATGCTTCTGCGTGATGGCTTTCATATCAATCATAAAAGAACTGAGAAGTTATATTATAAAGATTTGAAACTGAGCTTGAAGGCCAAGAATAAAAAGAAACGATTTCGTTCAGTTGTCAGGTCAACGATTCCAAAACCAACTTCTCCCAATGAAGTTTGGTCTATGGATTTTATTTTTGACCAATTAAGTTTTGGAAAAAGAGTTAAGGGCCTGACGATGGTTGATGTTTTTTCAAAAATTAATCATGCACTTGAATTTGATTATGGGTTGAATGGTTTTCGAGTGATTCAGATTTTAGAAAATGTTTGTGATTTTGAAGGAGCTTCGAAAGTCATAACGGTCGACAATGGCCCTGAGTTTATTTGTTTGGCGCTTGATAAATGGGCAAGTCAGAAAGGAATCAAGTTACACTTCAGCAGACCAGGAAAATCGACAGATAATGCCTTCATAGAAAGTTTTAATGGAAAAGTACGAGACGAATTTTTAAATATGAATTGGTTTTCAAATCTTGAAGATCTGAAAATAAAAGCTCAAGCATGGAGTGAAGAATATAATACTGAAAGACCTCATAGTTCATTAAATATGAAAACTCCGAAAGAATTTTTGGAATATTACGATAAGAGATTAACTGCGGTGTGACTCATTGAAGAAGTGGAAAAATTTCGGGGGAAGGTCAAGACAACTCAAACACAATCTGTGAAATCTAGTCAGAACTTTCCCATCACATTAGGTTTAGCAATGAATATAGCTGATGAAGAAAAAAAACATTTTGTTGTCAGTAGTTTTTACTGGGCACAACCTTCAAAAGGTGATGTGACAAATAATAATTTTTCCAATCAGGCTAACTTGTCTATTCCCGGTGAAATTGGAGGAAACCTTTATTATCAATATTATTTAAAGAAATATTTGCTAGGGTTTTATTCAGGATATGATTTTGAAAAAATAAATACTTTTAACACTAGTGAAATCGAATCAGGTTCGGATGTAAAAAATACTGATAATAAACTTCATTATGCAACCATCGGAATCACTCACGGATTCTCATTGTTTGATATGAACATGAACATGAACATGAACTTGAAAGTATCTTTTTCAAAAATTGTCTCTGCTCAAACTAGTGGCACAAAGTCTATGGCAGGACAGAAGTGCATTGTATACTACACGTATAAACCTCCCGGGCGCTTTAACTTCAATGTTTTTTATAAGCATCATGCTCTTTCCGGTACAACAAATTTAAGTATTGATAGAATTGGATTTAGCATAGGCATTTTAATTTTTTAAATAGAAATGAAATATCTGGAGTTAAGTTGTAGTGGATTTCACAATTGATTATTTTCAAGATCTAAGTAAAAAAGATGAGATTTTTAATGCTAGACTTTATCTTTTCAGTGCTTTCATCTGCAGTTTTGTTTTTTATTTTTTCATGACCCGTATAAGCAATAAACATATCGATTTTGTCTTAGGTCGGTCCTTTCTTGCGAGCATAGCACTTTGCGGTTTCGCCTTTAGTTATACAACGCGAAACAATTTTAAGATCATCCGTTTCTGCATTCATGCTGTGACAATTGGATATCTTGTATTTTATCTCTATCTACTCGATATAAACCACTGGTCGGTTTTTCACCGCTGGTCTTATTTTGTAGTTGTCGCAATTCTATGCAGTTCTGCACTAACTTGGTTCGATTTTTTGTTCTACACATCTATCGGAATTTTAGCACCTCTTCTTTTTTCTTTTAACACTCCATTAACTCTGCTTGAACTTATCCATTTTCATTTGGCCAACGTCGTGACTCTTCTGCTCATAGGTTATTCGGTACGATCTCATTTCCGTTACAAACAAAAGGCCATCGTACTTGCTCGTCAACTTGTTGAGACGTCAAAGATGGCAGTTTTGGGAGAAATGGCCGCTGGAGTTTCACATGAGATGAATAACCCACTGACTGTGTTAATTATTTCAGGAGATCAGTTAAAGCGGCTAGCTGAACAAAAGAAGTTTGATCAAAAAAAGTTTTTAAATTTAATTGATAAAATCAATCGCATGAGCACGAGGATTTCGATAATTGTGAATGGGCTAAAAGATTTTTCTAATAAAACGCTCGAAGAAGAAAGCGAGTTGATTCAATTAATAAATGTCATTAATGAAGCGATCAAACTGTGTGAAAAAAGTTTGAGACAGCTAACGTCCAATTATTTTTTACTTTTCCCGAATTTAATATTTACTTTGTTGGACAAAAAACACAAATTATAGAAGCACTAGTTCATTTGTTCGATAATGCATTTGATGCTTGCCGTGACGAACGAGAACCCATGATAAAAGTATCTTTAAATATTCATGGAAAATTTGCCAAAATAACCGTCAGTGACAATGGACCTGGTATACCGGAAGAACTTATAGAAAAAATTATGCAGCCATTTTTCACAACCAAAGAAGTTGGCAGGGGATCGGGGTTAGGACTAAATATTGCTCTTGGGATAGCTCAAAGACACAATGGAAAACTGCAAATTGAAAAAGATATTTCTACTTCTAGCTTCACTTTAATGTTGCCTTTGAGTGAGAGGGGCCGTTAATGCGAATCCGTGAGATTATATTTTTACTAGAAAGACTGAAAAAGAATCAGGAACAATGCCAACTCTGCTGTAAATTCCCTAATCAAATACACCAAATGTCGGTTATTGAGATCATACTTAACCTCTCAATTTATTAAGCACGCCCAAAATCTGAGGCTGCAGTTAGCTGTCATAAATTTACTTTTCTTAACTAAGTGTTCAAGTTCTCGTAAACTTAGCTAATAAATATATGACCTTGTAGTATAATTAAATAAGAATTAAGAATTCTTAAGCATTAGGGTAATTATGAAAATTTTTTTAATCGCGCTATCTCTATTGTCACAAAACTTTATAGCTCTAAATGCATTAGCAGCTGATTCGAATCTGCTCGCTGACAAATATTCCAGTGCCGTTGACCCATTGGCAAAATATAATGGCATATCAGGACAAGTCCCTTATACTGACCCCTTAAACTCAAATGAATACAATCAAAAAAATTTGGATCTTACTGCCATAATTTGGGCCGATACTGAAATCAGCCAAAAACTTTGTAAACCAGTTGGGAATGAAAAACCAAAATCATACGCAGGTTGGTGGTCAGCAGTAAACAAGTACATTGCTTCTGAAAAGTTGAGAAATGCAAGAATACTTTCTAAGCAGGCAGAATTGACTAAAAAAGTTGAAGAGCTTAAGGGCAGTAACAATTTTACCAACCAGACTGATGTCTTAAAATTACAAATTGAAGGCTTGAATATCATGATCGATAGCATTTCTGGATCAAGCCTGAGCTCGGAGGGGTCTTCGGGGGTTGATTCTACATCCAGACTTGCTGCCAGAGAGGAATTACTCGCAAGCTCTTTGGTTGCTCAAGAGGATGCATTAAGCGAAGACAAAAATATGACTGTCGCATATGATAACTGCCTATACGGAGTTGAGACTAGTAGTTCTATTGCGAGTAATGCTTGTGATTATTCAACTAAGGGTTGCGCTAGAACTAAGAATGTTTGTGACAAAGATAAATGCTGGACAGCTCCAGATCCCGTTGCCGGGTCATGTGAGTTAAAAGAAGTTTCATGTCCAATGGCAAATACCAGCCTTCCGCTTTTTAAAAGAGTATCTTTAATAGATTTAAAAACGCTTTACACTATTGCTCCAATTCCTTCAAAGCAAATTAATGAACGCTTACTCAACCTTCTCAATTTGATGAATCAGCAGATTAATATTTTATTTTCTAAATCCACTGATGCTAACTACGATTGGACTACTCCACTTCAAGCATGTTTAGCACCCATCGAAAAAATTGTGAAGGCCAATGGAGTTATCTGCCCAACGGATTCTAAAGCAGGAAAAGATTTTGATCAATCGACCTTTGATCACTTAGGGCGGTCAACTGACCTTTTTGCTGAATCTTCTAGACTTATCGTAGGCTCGACTGCTCCAGCGGGCACTTCTTCCTACCTAGCTGCTAAAAATTTCTTTACTGATAAGTTGCAATTATTAACCAAAGACCCTATCAATAAAAATAAAACGCCAAAAGAATTGGAAAATATGGCCCTGGCAAACCTTTGGCAAAATTGGTTTGCTCCCTCTCAGTATACTCAGAACTTTCTAGCAGGCAGACCTCAATCTTATGGATTGAATCCTGCAGATGAACAAAAATATGTCAAAGAGGTTATGGTAAGAAATAATGAAACGGACTTGGTTTGTAACGCAAGAAGTTGTCAAAATCCGATTGAGCCTCCGCCAGTAGTTAAAATTATCGTACCTGAATATGCAAGAGTGACTGAAAGTGCAAAAGCATTTTTAGATGCAGCTGGTATTAAGGATTCTCTTGGAGAAGAGATGGGAATTTACCTGAGTGACAAATGGAATAATAGTGACCTGAGCGTGGGCCAGTCTTTTAATCGTAAGTTTTATTTTAAATACACTCAAGAGTTAATTGAGCCACTACTTGCTTCAGATAGAGCCAAGCTTTCCTCTCTACTTCTCAATAGAAAAAAATTAATCGATTATTATGAATCATTAATAAAAAGTTTGAATAAAAAAGGGACAAATATTGCCCGTCTAAACGAACCTACCACTAATCAAGCAAATTCTGTTGGGATAAACGAAGAGCTTGTTTCAGGTAATACACTAAGCTCTGTCCCAAATGACCCAACACTCTCGGCCACTCAAAATTTGAACCTCATGAGCGACATCGCAAGCACGAAGCAGCTTGAATCAGATCTGTTACAGGCTTCAAGTGGACTCATGTCATTCGGAGCGACGAACTTAGCAGGCGGCAATACTGGAGCAATAAACGCAATTAAATACTCTAAGAATGTGAATGATAAGATAAATAAATCATTGAGTAAGATCTCTGATTTTGAAAAGCAAAGAACTAAAGGTCAGTTGGGCGATGAAAACAAAAAATTCGAAGCATTTAGTAAAAAAATGGCTTCAAAAATGAGCCCAAAATCTATAGCAACTGCGAATTCTCTCTTGTCGAGAAGCTCTTTAGATAATTCAAGCCCTACCGGTAAGCCACAAGAGGATAAAGTAACAACAACTGAACAACTGGTAAATACCCCCAAGATCGCCAAGTCTTATAATGATTTAGCGTACTCTGGCAGCCATAGGTCATACCCCGTTAGATCTATGCGTACTGCAACTAAAGTTCCTAACAATGCTGGTTCTAATGAATATTCCAAGTCAGTGAATCAAGCTTCGATTAGTACTAATGAAGAAGAGATATCTGATGACCAAAAAAGAATTTTAGATGCAATAAATGCAAGAAATAAAAGAATTTCAGATTACAATTCAGATGAAGACGACTCAATTTTTTTGAAACTCACTAAGGCTTATATAAGAAGCTATGAGAAGTTAAAATAAGTAAAAGTAATTCATCTATATAATAGGCTGACTGAATATAATTTAGGGGCAATAAATTTAACCGTCTACGTCTATTAAGAGCAAATCCTTTGGGAAAAATCATTACAAGACAATCTTTTTAAGAATAATGTTAATTAAAATTTATTTAATTCCGATAGGTTTCAAAAGTCTATTTGAATTTGGAGCTTGTGATGAAATACCTATTAAGTATTAAGTTTTTCTTGAGTCTGTTGTTTTGCAATTCTGTTTTTGCCGTAACTTCAGTTGTGCCGAATGCCCCAGCTATAGAAAGGCTGGAGACCGTTGGAGTCATGTTCAGAACAAACTATCAAGCTTGTCCCGATTTAGCGGTAAAGGCTGATCTATATTATATTAACGGAAGTGGCGCAGCCGAATTCCAAAATAGATGTTTTGTGAATTCAACTGGATCGGCTGCATTTCCTGAAGTTGGCTATTGTTATTTTAGAAAACCAATGGCTTCCGGTACAAGTGGATCGAAAGTGTTATTGCGACTGTGGAAAACTGACTCTAAATGTAATCAATATAATGATGAAACAGGAAACATTAATTCTGGATATGTAGATTATTTTTTACCAGGAAATATTGCTGACTCCGTCTCTTATCGTGCACTAAAAGAAAATCGTCTAATCACTATTGATAAAAAAAATTATTCTTTAAAGCTTGACCGCAATGGTGGTGCCACATATGAGTTTTACAACAAGAGAGCTGAGAAAGATGGAGGCACTTTCTTAACGAATGCCATTCATTCTCACAGCGGTGGTGCCCTCCAGGTAGCAATTCATAATCACGTGCCGATAAAATTAATGCCTGATTCTTGCGACAGCAGTCAGGGCTATTGGAATCCCACTCAGGCCGGTTATTATTGTGCTCAATTGCCTGATCAATCACAAAACCGTTTACCGAACGCTCCGGCCCCAGGAAATGCAAGTGGGCTCTCTATTACTTGTGATTCAATTAAGAACGACAATTGTAAATTTGCAAATGATGAAATTATTTTTTCAAAACACAAAATGTATAATTGGGATTACAGTCCAACTTTTCCCGGGCCCTATAACGCTCAAATTGATAAAGGCTATCTTTCACAAACAGTAACGGCATACGAAAATTATGTGACTTACGATATTACCTTTGAAAATAAATGGAAAGATATTCGTGGTCCAATCGAAATTCCGACCTATTACTTTTCAAATGTTTTTAGAAAATATACTTACAGTCTCAACAACTCTATAACTTCTGTGACAGTTCCAGATCATCGAACATCTGCCCCCTCATACAGAACACCCGATAACGACAAGGCCCTGGATTGGATATCGTTTGAAAATACCAGTGGTGTGAATAATGATAACTATACTATTGCATGGATGTATATGCCGGATGTGAGTGCAGATATTTCTCAGCCCGGTTATGGCGTCGTTGAAACTGAAGCATTTGGTGCCATCAAGTTTACTAACCAGCCAATTATAAACTTCAAAATGAATAAGGAATATCGAATGAGGTATGTTGTTTTCCCATACAGCTACGATGCCCATATTAATTCTGAATTTGGATTAAAAACTGTCAGAGAAATAATTGCTGAAATGAAAACAAAATACACTGCAGATCCGACCACCCAAGCGGGGACTGTCACAAATTCAAATGGATCTAATACGGCGGTCACCACTCCAACACCCCCAAGCTCAACTCAATCATTGAATTTTGATGGGGCTAAATCTTTAAATAACTTATGGCCCGGATCGAATGTTTTAGATGGATCTTTATCAACGTCTTTTAGTTCCCAACACTCGCAAACGGCAACTCCTAGTGACGATATTCAACTTCACGTTTTTTATCAATCAGGCCCAAAAACTTTATCTGGTGTAAAATTATACGCTCGCAGAGTAAACGGTAAAAACGTCGGATTTCCTAAAAAATATAATTTCTACGTTAGTAATTCCGATAATTCGGGATGGGATTTAATTTCAACTTCCAACACTCAACCTGATGATACCGGTATGGTTAACCTTACCTTTTCGCCAAGACCAGTCAATGGAATTCTAATTGTGCCAATTGAATTAGATAAAGATGATGAAGGGAATTATTATTTTCAATTAGCGGAGATTGTCGCTAATTAGAGTTATTAGTCATTGAATAGTTTGGGATACGATAAGTGTGTTGGATTCTGTGGGCCTCTTGATTTACAATAAACCGTTGAAATTAAAATCTAGAGGTCTTAAATTGAGTAAGGAAAAATTATTTAAATCTACTCTTTTTACATTTATTTTTTTAACTCATGCAGGTTGTGCACAGTTTGCGGAGTTTTTTGCAGAGCACCTTCACGACGTTGAGAATACTTTGTTTCTACATACCGAAGTGTGGCTTTTCAAAAGGACTGCAGATATATCACGAGCAGATGGCAGAAGACTTATTGATACCATGTTTAACTCAGGGCTAAGTTTATCGAGAATTAAAACTGTGAAAGGTTTTATTAATCATGTTTATACTTGGGGGATGGAAGAAGGTTTGATTGCGGACGTAAAAAATAGTCCTGTTCATGGTATGGAGCTTCCTAAAGAAGCTAAAAAAATGAAACCAATACTCACCACTGATGAGATTAAGCAATTAATGTACTAAGCGTTTCAACGAGATCATACATGGAAGCACGTTTGGGCTGTTGCAATTCTTACAGGGATGAGATCGGGTGAACTCCATGCTTTGAAGTGGAGTGATATTGATTTCGACAACAATCTGATAAGTGTCTGACGAGAATATAAACTCCCCATCAACGACAATTAGGTGCAATTAAAGCGACTAAAAATTCAGATTGGAGAAATGGTCACATTTCATCTGATCTAAAAGACGTCTTGATTGAATTAAAAAATATCAGAGGTAACGAAGAATTTGTTCTTCCAAGGTTGTCAGGATGGGATCACGGAATGGCTGGTGAAATTCTAAGAACTTTTTTAAGAAGTTTCGGAATTGAAAAATATGTCAATTTTCATACATTACGGGCTTGTTTTGCAACACATGTTTTGGCATCAGGAGCAGAGCCTACCCAAGTAATGAAGATGGGAGACTGGGCCGATTTTAAGACTTTTCAGATCTATATCCGCATGGCAGGAGTAGATGTTAAAGGGGTCACGGATAACTTTAGGGTTATGCCGAAGGTAATTGACTTGGAAAATGTAGTTCAAATTCGATAACTATAGGGTGGATGTCAAAATCCACCCAATTTTTAGTCTTTTCGGTGTGTTATAAATAATGAATATTTTACAAATTCTAGATAGGTATTTGGGAGTGGTGATAAAATGACGATAGCGAGAAAAATTATGAATACGAATACTGAAATTTTAATAACAGAAGAAGATCGAAAAGCCGCGACGGCTCTTTTTCTAAATACGCCTGCAATTCCAGTGGAAAAGGTATTAGAAGAATATCGTATTGTCTTGAATGACTATTGTTCAAAGTTTGAAGCATCAAGCTATAGGGAATTGGCCGTACGAGCAGACGAGTTTGAATTTGGTTCCACTACCAGTTTAGATATTTTGGATAAATGCTCTTTTGTTGAAAGACACCAATCATAACGAGTTTGTGATGGGAAAAAAGCAAGGAATCCAGTTTGATCTAATTGATCATCTAGCAATTCATACAAAAGTACTTAAAGATCGCGATTGGTTAATTAAGTCGGGTGATCGAGAGTACAAAGTTGAAAAAATCGATCATACAACTCATTTAGAATTTGTTCATGAAGCAAAGTTTGTTACAAATAATGGCTACTATGTAGAAATACTTAAAAGGACTATTTCATCGAGTGAGAACCCACCACGATCGGGTATTACAAGTTGGTTTTCGTACGATTGTTTCAAAGAAGAGTCCAAAGATAGAATTCTTCACTATCATTCACCACATTCTAAAATATTTAATGCCAATGCTCCTTGGCATGATAAGCACCATAGACATTATTTTGATGGAGCTATTCAAAAGGTGGATGTTTATTCTTTTGACCATAGACCAAAAAGTGATCATTTGAAAAAATATACTTGGGATGGTGGAAGTATAAAGTTAACATTTCTAGGACATGAAGATTGGCCGTTTATTAGTCAGTTCTTGGATGAGGTTAGTGAATTATAATTTTCAGACTAAGTATTAAACAGTTATTAGAATCAGCAACAAATGACTGAGAATGACTAGAAATTGCAAAAAACTCGACAGTAGATAATTAACTATTTAATATATCTTGAGGTGGGACGAATCCACCATTCTTTTCTTTTTATTTTCTCCCATCTTCGTCGTTGCTTTCTCGTCTCGGACTCAGTCACATACTGACGTAGCTCCTTCGTTCTCGCTCGGGCGCGCCTTGAATCTAGGCAAAACTAAAAAGAAAAGAATTTCATTGTTTGGTTTTTTTATTAGGATTTTGTATGGGGAAAAATATTACGGGTGAAAAAGAAATTTTGTTGTTGATTGAAAAGCTTGATGTCCAGGGAGATATTCAAGCGGAAAAAATGATACAGAAAATTTCAAAGTTTGGAGTTAAGGCAGTTCCATTTTTGATTAAAGCTGCTCAGGATGAAGAGTATCCGCGTATAATGAAATGGAGCCTGCTGGCGTTGGGGACAATTGGTGATAAAAAGGGGCTTCCGGTTTTAATAAAAGCTCTTGGGCATGAAAGGATGACTGTTAAGTTTCATGCATTGGGTGGACTTGCAAGATTTAATAATAAGGCCTCAGCGAAGAAAGTTGCCTTACTTTTAAATGATGAAAGTGGTGGAGTTCGAGGGCGAGCATTAAAAACATTAATGACGTTGAATAACAAATCAGTTGCAACTTCAATATTACCATTGTTCAGCGATCCTATGTGGTACATTCGTCAGGATACTTGTAAGGCCAGTGAGCAATTTAAAATGGCTTCTGCCATTCCACTTTTGATAACACTTGAAAAGTCTGATGAGAAAAAAGCAGTTCGAACTGCTGCCTCAAAAGCTTTAAAAGTTTTGCGGACCTAATGATATAATCTCATTAACATCTAAAACGAATGAGAGGATTTATTCCAGGCCATTCTCAGTTTTTAAATATATGGCCGTAACATGTTAATCACTATAATGAGAGAGCAATAATTTTAAAGAAGAAATTAGTTCATTTTTTTGATTATTGGTAAGAATGCTTAGAAATTCATTCTGTACTTTTGCCACAATCTTAGTACATTTTTGATTCATTTTTACCCCTTTCGAAGTAATCGAAATTTTTACAGAACGCTTATCCTCTAGACTGAGATCTTTTACGACAAGCCCCATTTCTACCATTTGAAGAATGACGAATCCAATCGATGTTCGATCTATGTTTAAAAGTTTAACCATTTTAATTTGTTCGCATGGCCCTTCTGCATTTAAGAGTTCCAATATACCCACTTGGTGCGTCGAAAACTATTTCTGAAAAAGAACACTCTTTTGAAGTTCTTCATAAAAATAAAGAAGTCATTTTATTTCAAGATCGGGACATATTGAGAAACGTTATAATCAATCTTCTATCGAATGCTATTAAATACTCACCGCCCATGAGT